>NZ_VFTL01000010.1:0-166028 GCF_006439385.1 Mesorhizobium sp. B3-1-7 | reverse complement strand
CCTTGAAAATTGGCCATCGCCATCGCGATTTCGTCATTCTATGGCGAAGCAAGGAGCGAAGCGACGCGGCGCAGACCATAGAATCCATTCCGTGACGTTGAGGCGTTACCACGGTCCAGAATTCTGCTCCGCTGCACCCCTCGCGCGAGGTCACGGAATGGATCCTCGGGTCTGCGCGCGTCGCTTCGCTCCTTGCTCCGCCCGTGGATGACGAAGTTCGGGCGCTTCGGCTAATCTCTGAGGTCTGCGATCCGCTTCGTTCGGCAAAGGTGTCGATCACGTTCGTGATTAGCCGGAACGCTCGTCAGGTTGTCATTCTATGGCGTCGCTCGCCCGTGGATGACGAAGTCTACGCTTGCAAAATCCGCGTGACAAAGTTTGACGTTTACGTAAAAAGAAGGTGCGAGATCGACGGATGGTTTCGCTTCGGCCATGCACTAGGATTGGCTGGAACGCAGGAGGAACAGATATGTATCGCGCGCCGGTCGAGGACATCGCCTTCACGCTGAAGCAGGTGGCCGGGCTGAAGCCGGCGCTGGACGCCGGCACCTTCGGCGATCTCGGCGAGGATATTGTCGATGCGATCCTGGCCGAGGCCGGGCGCTTCGCCAGCGAGGAGGTCGCTCCCCTCTACAAGATCGGCGACGAGCAAGGTGCTGTGCTCAAGGACGCCTCCGTCACCACGCCGCCCGGCTGGAAGGAACTCTACCGGCGCTGGATCGACGGCGGCTGGAACGCGCTGTCCGGGCCGGAAGAATTCGGCGGCCAGGGCCTGCCGACGATGCTCGGCGTCGCCGCGCTCGAAATGTGGAATTCCGGCGCCATGGCCTTCGGCATCGGCCCGACGCTCACCATGGGCGCGGTCGAGGCGCTCGACAAGCACGCTTCGCAGGAACTCAAGGCCAAATACCTCGCAAAACTCGTCTCCGGCGAGTGGATGGGCACGATGAACCTGACCGAGCCGCAGGCGGGCTCGGATCTCGCGGCCTTGCGCAGCCGTGCCGAGCCCGTCGGCGACGGCACCTACCGCATCTTCGGCCAGAAGATATTCATCACCTATGGCGAGCACGATTTCACCGACAACATCGTGCATCTGGTGCTGGCCAGATTGCCCGACGCGCCGGCCGGAACGCGCGGCATCTCGCTGTTTTTGGTGCCGAAGTTCTTCGTCAACGACGATGGCTCGCTCGGCGCCCGCAACGACGTCTTCTGTTCCAGCCTCGAGCATAAGCTCGGCATCCATGCCTCTCCGACCTGCACTATGATCTATGGCGACGGTTTCCAGGGCGCCAACCCCGGCGCCATCGGCTGGCTGATCGGCGAGGAGAACAAGGGCCTGGCCTGCATGTTCACGATGATGAACAACGCCCGCCTTGCCGTCGGCATGCAGGGCGTGGCCGTCGCCGAGACAGCCACGCAGAAGGCGATCGCTTATGCCAATGAGCGCCGCCAGGGCAAGGCCTCGAACTATTCCGGCTCCGGCATGGCGCCGATCGTCCATCATCCCGATGTGCAGCGCAGTTTGCTCACCATGCGGGCGCTGACCCAGATCGCCCGCTCGATCAGGTATTCCTGCGCGCATGCGCTCGATCGCGCGCGCCTCGGCGAGGGCGAGGCCGCCGCCAATTGGCGCGACCGCGCCAACCTGCTGACGCCGCTTGCCAAAGCCTTCTCGACCGATGTCGGCGTTGAGGTCGCCTCGCTTGGCGTCCAGGTGCATGGCGGCATGGGCTTCATCGAGGAAACCGGTGCCGCGGCGCTTTATCGCGATGCTCGTATCGCGCCGATCTATGAAGGCACCAACGGCATCCAGGCGATCGACCTTGTGGCGCGAAAGCTGCCGCTTGGCGGCGGTGAGCATGTGCATTCCTATATCGGCGAGTTGAAAGCGATGGCCGATGCGGTGCGCACGTCCAACATCGAAGGCTTCGGCCGCACCGCAGACAATCTCGACCGCGCGCTGTCCGATCTCGACGAAGCGACCCGCTTCTTGCAGAAGCTGCTTGCCGGCGGCAAGGCGGACGCCGCCATGGCCGGCGCCACGCCCTATCTGCGCCTGATCTCGCTCGCCGCCGGCGGCGCCTATCTGGCGCAAGGCGGGCTCGCCGACCGTGGCCGCATCGCGCTTTGCCGCTTCTTTGCAGAAAACCTGCTTGGCGAGACGCGCGCGCTGAAGGAGCGCGTCATCGACGGCGCCGAAAGCCTCGCTGCAGCCGGCAAGGCGCTGATCTCCGCCTGAATAGCCCGACATTCGAAGGAACCGATAGTGACCGACCATATCCTCGTCGAGCGCCAGGGCGCCGTGCAGATCATCCGCATCAACCGCCCGGACAAGAAGAACGCGCTGACGCGCGCCATGTACGCGAAGATGTCGACCGCGCTTGCCGAAGGCGATGCCGATCCGGCGGTCCGCGTGCATGTGTTCCTCGGCGTTCCGGGCGCCTTTTCCGCCGGCAACGACCTTGCCGATTTCCTGGTCATCGCCACTGGCGGCGAGGGCGGCAACGAGGTCTGGGATTTCCTGATGGCGCTGGCCAAGTCCGAGAAGCCGATTGTGTCGGGCGTCGACGGTATTGCGGTGGGCATCGGCACCACGCTCAACCTGCATTGCGATCTGACATTCGCTACGCCGCGCACGCTGTTCCGCACGCCCTTCGTCGATCTCGGCCTTGTGCCGGAGGCCGGCTCAAGCCTGATCGCGCCGCGGCTCCTGGGACGGCAGGGCGCCTTCGCGCTGCTCGGCCTCGGCGAAGGCTTTTCGGCCGAGCGCGCCAAGGCGGCCGGTCTGATCTACGACGTCGTCGAAGAGAGCGCTCTGGAAAGCGCGGTGCTGGCCGCCGCCGGCGACATCGCCGCCAAGCCGCCGCAGGCACTGAAGATCGCGCGCGACCTGATGCGCGAACCGCGCGAGGAACTCGTCGCCCGCATCAAGGTAGAAAGCGAGCATTTCCGCGAGCGGCTGAAATCGGACGAGGCGCGCGCGGCGCTGACTGCGTTCATGACCCGCAAGAAGGGATAGGCGCGAAGCCCATCCGGAAAGGGGCGCCCTCTGTGGCGGACGCCCGCGGACTTGTCACGTTAGCTTCTTGGCCGCCTGTTCATCTAGCGCCTTGCCGAAAGCCTCTGCTGTCCATCCGGCTTCGAGCGCGCGGTGGAACAGCGCTTGCTGCGTTTCCGGCGCCAGCCCGCCGATCGGCGGATCGCGATCGAGATTGGTCGGGAAGGAATAGCCCTCCGCCGTCGAGGCGATCGCGTTGGCGGCCGCTGCCTTCGAAATCGCGCCTTCTGCCAGCATTGTCTGGATCGCGGGATAGAGCGCGCGGCTCATCCTAGTGCGGTCCACGCTCTCCATCGCGCGGCCGTAACCCGAAGACACCTGCAGCAGATTGGCCATGCGCCGGATGTCGGCGGAGCGGTTGTTGCCGGCGGCATGGAACAGCGCCGGGTTGAAGAAAGCGGCATCGCCCTTTTCCAACGCAAGCTGCACGTGATGCTCGGCGAAATACGCCTTGAACTCCGGCAGGCCGGTGGCGAGATATCCGGGCAGATAGGCCTGCGAGTAGGGGAGGTAGAGCGTTGGGCCGCTCTCCAGCGGCATATCGCAATGGGCGACGGCCCCCTGCAGCGTCAGCACCGGCGAGATGGAGTGCACATGCACCGGATAGCGCTCGATCACTTCGGGGGTCTGGAAGCCCAGATGATAGTCGCGATGCGCCGATTGCGCGGCGCCTCCGGGATTAACGCAGTTGATCTGCGAGGTCATCTGATAGGCCGGCCCAAGCCAGGCTTCCGAGATCAATGCGATGATGTCGTTGCCGTAATAGGCGGCGAAGGCTTGCGGATCGCGCAGGCAGAATTTCTCCAGCGCATTCCAGATGCGATCATTGGCGCCCGGCTTGGCGAAATGGTCGCCGCCGCCGGTCCCGATGGCGTGCTGCTCGGCGATCATCTCGTTGAAGAGCTTGGTCGCCCTATCGATCGGCGCCGTGTCGGCGAACGCTTTCTTGAAGGCCACGACGCCAGGCCCGCTGGTCATCGCCTCGACCCACTCCGCCAGCAGCGCCTTGCGTGTCTCGGGCTCGGCCGCCGCCTTGCAGACAGCATCGCCGTCATAGACGAGCACGTTCTTTTCGACGCCGGCGGCGAAGGGGTAGTCGGCGAGGTTGGTCGCTTGCTCGACGATCGCCCGGAAGCCTTCGATGTCGCACTGGTCCTTGGTCAGCCAGACCCGTTCGGACCTGACCTTGGCTGGGTTGTCGGCCTTCATGACGCATCCTCCTGTTGCGATCCCGGTTGTCGTTGCCGTATACCGCAATCTGCGGCGCCGGTTGCCTCCAAAACACCTCAAAAACACCTCAGAAGATGTCTCGCCCCTTTCTCGTCAAGGATATCGCTCTCCAGGCCGGGCTCAGCCTGGCGACGGTCGACCGCGTCCTCAACGAGAGGCCGGGCGTGCGCGAGCACACCGTACGGCGGGTCAGGCAGGCTATCGGCGAGCTTGAAAAGCAGCGCGCCCAGATCGGCCTTTCCGGCCGCAAGCTTGTCCTGGACGTCGTCATGGAAGCGCCGTCGCGCTTCAGCGAGGCGGTGCGCCAGGGGCTCGAGCAGGCGATGCCGTCGCTGCAGCCGGTGATCTTTCGCGCGCGCTACCATTTCGCCGAGACGCGCGGCGTCGGCGACACGGTCGCCATCATCGAGACCTTGCGGCGGCGCGGCAGCAACGGCGTGTTCCTCAAGGCGCCCGATGTCGCGGAGGTCAGGAGCGCGACGGCCGGGCTCATCGCCGCCGGGATTCCCGTCGTCACCCTGGTGACGGATCTTCCCGACACCGGGCGACAGGCCTATGTCGGCATGGACAATCGGGCGGCCGGCGAGACCGCGGCCTATCTTCTCGGCGAGTGGCTTGGCGGCGGACCGGCGCGCATCCTCGTCACCATCAGCAGCAACCGGTTTCGCGGCGAGGAGGAGCGCGAGATAGGCTTCCGGCAAGCGCTTCGCGAGCGCTATCCGGCGCTCGGCATCGTCGAGGTCAGCGAGGGCCATGGCCTCGACCGCAACACCGGCATGCTCGCGCTCGCGGCCTTGCGGGCTAACCCCGACATTGCCGGCGTCTATTCGATCGGCGGCGGCAACCGTGCCATCGTCGAAGCCTTCGCCGCGCTCGGCCGCACGTGCCGCGCCTTTGTCGGGCATGATCTCGACGCCGACAATCTCGCGCTCCTACGCGCCGGACGTGTCAGCGCCGTGCTGCATCACGATCTCGGCCACGACATGCGAAACGCCTGTCTGCATGTCATGCGCGCGCATGGCTTGCTGCCGAAATCGCCGGTTTCGGGCATGGCCAACATCCAGATCATCACGCCCTTCAATGTGCCGCAGGCGGCTGGCAACACATAGGGGCAATGCCACAGTGCTTCAGGGATAAAGCCTGACCTTGTCCCAACCGCCTTGCGCGTTGCGCGAAAAGACGACCCGGTCATGCAGGCGGAACGGCCGGTCGTGCCAGAACTCGATCGTTTGCGGCATGATGCGGAAGCCCGACCAATGTTTCGGCCGCGGGATCTCGCCGATCGCGTAGCGCGCCGTGTATTCGGCCACCGCCTTCTCCAGCGCGAAGCGGCCCTCCAGCGGCCGCGACTGTTTCGAGGCCCAGGCGCCGATGCGGCTGCCGCGCGGCCTGGTCGCATAATAGGCGTCGGCCTCTGCGTCGCTGACGATCTCCACCGGCCCGCGCACCCGCACCTGGCGGCGCAGCGATTTCCAGTGGAAGCACATCGCCGCCTTCATGCTGCCAAGAATCTCGCGGCCCTTGGCGCTCTCGAAATTCGTGTAGAAGACAAACCCCTTTTCGTCGAACCCCTTGAGCAGCACCATCCGCACATCCGGCATGCCGTCGGCATCGACGGTTGCCAGGGCGACGCCGTTGGCGTCGTTGATCTCGCTTTTGGTTGCGTCCTCCAGCCATGCGGCAAAGAGCCGGAACGGCTCCGCAGCCTCTGTGAAGTCACTGCTTGTTAACTCGGTTTCGTTCATAGTTTTCCAAATTTTTAATATTGCGGGAGGAGTTCGCCGATTGTCGCGTATCGCGCAAGCTTTTGACAGCGGGCAATGGAGCGTTATCGCTTCGGCCAGTGCCAAGGCTGCGCTGTTGACGTTGGCGCTTCCTCTTGCCGCCTGCGGCGCCGGCGGGTTCAGCCTGGAAAAGGCGGAGGTCGATCGCTCGATCATCACCTCCAGCGCGCCGTCCTCGCCCGCGGCTCCGGCGGCGGCCGACAAGGACTCCGATCAGACCACCATCGGCAACGCCGTTTCCTCCGCCGACATCAAGGAACTGGGCGGCCAGTCCGTGCCATGGGCCAATGCCGACACCGGCTCGCGCGGCGCAATCACCGAATTGGTGGAACTGAAGGATGGCGGCCTGACCTGTCGCCGTTTCAGCGCCACGCGCGAGAGCTTCGACGGCGTTGCCCTCTACAAGGGCGAGCTGTGCCTGGCCGGCGCCGGCGGCTGGCGCATGCAGGAATTCAAGGCGCTCTGATTTCGGGCACTCTGATTTTCGGGCGCCAATTCCCCTTGCGCCACTGGAATTTCTTCCTATGCGAGCGCATATAGGGGGCGACCCGTGAATTCAATCTCTCTTGCAGGCAGGAAGCATGCGCGACCCCTATGAGGTGCTGGGCGTTGCCAAGAACGCATCGGCCAAGGACATAAAATCGGCTTATCGCAAGCTCGCCAAGAAGCATCATCCGGACCAGAATCCGGATGATCCCAAGGCGAAGGACCGTTTTGCCGCCGTCAACCAGGCATACGAAGTCGTCGGCGACGAGAAGGCGCGCGGCGCCTACGATCGCGGCGAGATCGACGCCGAGGGCAAGCCGAAATTCCAGGGTTTTGAAGGCGCGGCCGGCGGCGATCCATTCGCCGGGTTCCGCCGTCAGCAGGGCCCGGGCGGCGCGCATTTCGAGTTCCGTAGCGGACGTCCGGGCGGCGATCCGTTCGACGGCAACAGCGACATCTTCAGCCAGATCTTCGGCGATGCCTTTTCCGGCGCCCGCGGCGCCGGCCGGGGCGATCGCCGCCAGCCTGTCCAGGCGGCCGACCTCAACGTCACCATGGACATCAGCATCGAGGAGGCAGCCAGCGCCGATAAGGTGACGGCGATGTTTCCGGACGGCCGCAAGGTGGCGGTCAAGCTGCCGGCCTATGTCGAGGACGGCCAGACGATTCGTCTGAAGGGCCAGGGCGAGCAGGGCCAGGGCCAGCCGGGCGATGCGCTGGTCAAGATCCACATCCGCCGCCACGCCCGCTACCGCATCGAAGGGCGCGACCTGCATGTCGATCTGCCTGTCGATCTGGCCGACGCCGTGCTCGGCGCCAAGGTGGCGGTCGAGACGCCGACCGGCAAGCTCGCGGTCAACGTTCCGGCATGGTCGAGTTCCGACAAGGTGCTGCGCCTCAAGGGCAGGGGCCTGCCGGAAAAGGCCGGCGGCCATGGCGATCTTTATGCCCATGTGCGGCTGATGCTGCCGGAAGGCGGCGATACCGAGCTTGAGGCCCTTATGCGCCGCCAAAAAGGCTGATCGGCGGAATTTTGTTCCTGGTGCAGTGTCTTTTGGGCGCTTGAAGGGGCTTTGTGCCTGTGCGATAGGGCTCTCCACAAAGCAGATATTCTTGCGGAGAGCTTGCACATGGCAGGTGGACAGGGCCTGATGGCCGGTAAGCGGGGCCTTATCCTGGGCGTTGCCAACAATCGGTCGATCGCTTTCGGCATCGCCAAGGCGTGCGTCGATCATGGCGCCGAGATTGCGCTGACCTATCAGGGCGAGGCCTTCAAGAAGCGCGTCGAGCCGCTGGCGGCCGAGCTCAACGCGCATGTCGCGGGCCATTGCGACGTGACCGACCCGGAAAGCCTCGACGCCGTCTTTGCCGACATCGCCGGGCATTGGGGCAAGCTCGATTTTCTCGTCCACGCGATTGCTTTCTCGGACAAGGACGAGCTGACCGGCCGCTACGTCGAGACGACGCGCGACAATTTCCTGCGCACCATGGACATTTCGGTCTATTCCTTCACCACCATCGCCAAGCGCGCCGAGCCGCTGATGACCGATGGCGGCTCGCTTTTGACGCTGACTTATTACGGCGCCGAGAAGGTGATGCCGCATTACAACGTCATGGGCGTCGCCAAGGCGGCGCTCGAAGCGAGCGTGCGCTATCTCGCCGTCGACCTCGGCGCCAAGAAGATCCGCGTCAACGCGATCTCGGCCGGTCCGATCAAGACGCTGGCCGCCTCCGGCATCGGCGACTTCCGCTATATCCTGAAGTGGAACGAGTACAATTCGCCGCTCAAGCAGACGGTGACGCAGGAAGAGGTCGGCGATTCCGGCGTCTACTTCCTGTCGGATCTGTCGCGCGGCGTGACCGGCGAGGTCCATCATGTCGATTCCGGCTACCATGTCGTCGGCATGAAGGCGGTCGACGCGCCGGATATCTCGACCGTCAAGGACTGATCGCCTCCGCTTATCATCCGTCCAGGCCCTGGCCCGACCTACGGAAGACCTGATGTACCCGCTCGTCTACATCGCGCGCCACGGCCAGACCGAGTGGAATGCCGAGCACCGCCTGCAGGGTCAGGCCGACACCGACCTCAACGATTTTGGCCGCGAGCAGGCGAGGCTCAACGGCCGGCGGCTGGCGGAGCTCGTCAGAAATCCTGCGGATTTCGACTTCGTCGCCAGCCCGATGCGGCGCACCCGCGAGACGATGGAACTGGTGCGCGAAGCGATGGGGCTCGATCCCTCCGCCTACCGCACCGATGCGCGCCTGGTGGAGATAAGCTTCGGCGACTGGCAAGGTTTTACCTTCGCCGAGCTCGAGGAACGCGCCCCCGGTTCAACCAACGGCCGTCGCCACGCCAAATGGGATTTCCAGCCGCCCGGCGAGGGCGCGGAAAGCTACGAGATGCTGCTCGAGCGGATCAAGCCGTGGCTCGACGCGCTGCGTCAGCCGACCGTCTGCGTCACCCACGGCGGCGTCATCCGCTGCTTCTTCCGCTTCGTCGCGGGCTTTTCCAAGCAGGAAGCCGCCGGCCTCGAGGTGCCGCAGGACCGACTGCTGCGACTGGAAGGCCGGAGCTTGGAGTGGTTGTGAGGAAGACGCCTCTGCTTCGTCATTCTAGGGCGAAGCAGGAGCGAAGCTCCGTCGCGGAGACCCTGGAATCCATGCCGCGACCTAGGTCAAATGGTAAAAACGGTGCAGAAGAGAACTCGTTCTGCACCGCTGCAAAGCGTCGACGTAACGGAATGGATTCTAGGGTCTGCGCGCGTCGCTACGCTCCTTGCTTCGCCCTAGAATGACGAAACACGGACGCTTCAGCCTCCAACTCGAAAGCTAATTCTGGTCGCTGTCCGGCAACTGCATGTCCGTCACGACATTCTCGCCATTGGTCACGTCAAAGGCGATGACGATGTCCATGCCGGGCTTCAGCGAGTCGATATCGGTCTCGGCGTTGAGCTTGTAGGCCTTGCCGTCGTCAAGCGTCAGCGTCAGCGTGTCCTTGTCGACCTTCTTGATCAGGCCTTCGGTCTGGCCGGCGAACGCGGCGGCGGTGGAAATCAGCAACATGGCGCAGGCGGCGCCAATCAGGGTACGCATCGTCGTCCTCTTTGGTCATTGCGCCGGCTGGTCAGCGGCGGATCCTCAACGGCGGATGGGAAGAGAGCAGAAACCAACCGAATGTGTCAAAACTAAATCCGCCAGATCACAGTTTGATGCAGCCGTTTGACCACTGTGGAAAACGCCAATAGAAGGCAAGCCGGCAGCGCCGCGCGTGCTTTTGGATGCGCAGGGGATGCTGCACCACTTCAGGTTGCCGGCTCCGCCGCCGGGCAGGGCGTTTTCCATGTCTCATAACACATTCGGCCATCTCTTCCGCGTCACCACCTGGGGTGAAAGCCACGGCGCCGCGCTCGGCTGCGTTGTCGATGGCTGCCCGCCTGGCATTCGCTTCAAGCGCGAGGATATCCAGGCCGAGCTCGACCGCCGCCGCCCTGGACAGTCGCGCTTCGTCACCCAGCGCCGCGAGCCGGACGAGGTCAAGATCCTGTCCGGCTTCATCCTCGACGAGGACGGCGAGACGATGATCACCACCGGCACGCCGGTGTCGATGCTGATCGAGAATGTCGACCAGCGTTCCAAGGACTATGGCGAGATCGCCCGCCAGTACCGGCCGGGCCATGCCGACTATACCTACGACGTCAAATACGGGCTGCGCGACCACCGCGGCGGCGGCCGCTCCTCGGCGCGCGAGACGGCAGCCAGAGTGGCGGCGGGCGCCTTGGCGCGCAGGATAGTTCCCGGCATGACGGTGCGCGGCGCGCTGGTCTCGATGGGCGAAAAGTCCATCGATCGCGCCAACTGGAATTGGAATTTCGTAGGCGATGCCGAAAACCCGTTCTTCACACCCGATCCTGCTTCGGTGCCTGTCTTCACCCGGTATCTCGACGGCATCCGCAAGGCCGGCTCCTCGGTTGGCGCGGTGATCGAGATCGTCGCCGATGGCGTGCCGCCGGGCCTCGGCGCGCCGATCTACGCCAAGCTCGACCAGGACATCGCGTCGGGCCTGATGTCGATCAACGCCGTCAAGGGCGTCGAGATCGGCAACGGCTTCGAGGCGGCCCGCATCACCGGCGAACAGAACGCCGACGAGATGCGCATGGGCAATGACGGCAAGCCGGTGTTTTTATCCAACAATGCCGGCGGCATCCTGGGCGGCATTTCGACCGGACAGGCGATCGTCGCCCGCTTCGCCGTCAAGCCGACCTCGTCGATCCTGACCCCGCGCCAGTCGATCGACAAGGACGGCAAGGATGTCGAGGTGATGACCAAGGGTCGCCATGACCCTTGCGTCGGCATCCGCGCCGTGCCGATCGGCGAGGCCATGGTTGCCTGCGCGGTCGCCGATCATTATCTGCGGCACAGAGGACAGACAGGGAAGGCAGTAGGCAGTAGGGATTAGGCAGTAGACCGCCCGACACAGCCGTTTTCTTTCTTCTACTGCCTACTGCCTACTGCCTACTGCCTAATTCCTGCGAGCGAAGCGAGCGCGCCATGCCATACGACCAGAAGAAGATCGTCGAAGCGATCCGCGCCTTCGAGCGCGGCGAGATCGTCGTCGTCATGGACGATGACGGGCGCGAGAACGAAGGCGATCTGATCGTCGCCGCCGTCCACTGCACTCCGGAGAAGATGGCCTTCATCGTCCGCAACACCTCCGGCATTGTCTGCACGCCGATGCTGCGTGACGATGCCAGGCGGCTGAACCTCGCGCCGATGGTGGCGGACAATGACTCCGCCCACACCACCGCATTCACGGTCAGCGTCGATTTCAAGCACGGCACCACGACCGGCATTTCCGCCGACGACCGCACGCTCACCGTGCGCAACCTTGCCAACGGCAATGTCGGCCCGTCCGATTTCGTGCGTCCCGGCCACATCTTCCCGCTGATCGCGCGCGAAGGCGGTGTCTTGATGCGCTCCGGCCACACCGAGGCCGCGGTCGACCTCTGCAAGCTTGCCGGCCTGCCCCTGGTCGGTGTCATCTCCGAACTGGTCAACGACGACGGCACGGTCAAGCGCGGCCCTGAAGTGCAGGCCTTCGCGGAACAGCATGGCCTGAAGCAGGTCTCGGTCGCAGACCTCATCGCCTACCGCCAGCGCAAGGAAACGCTGGTCGAGCGCGTCGCCTGCTCCGACATCGACACGCCCGGCGGCAAGGCGCAGGTCTTCACCTACACGCTGCCCTGGGATTCCATGCACCATGTCGCGGTCGTCTTCGGCGATATCCGTGACGGCGAGGACGTGCCGGTGCGCCTGCATTCGGAAGATGTCGTCACCGACGTCTTCGGCACCAGCCATCGCCTCGACGGCATCATGAAGGCGATGGGCGAGCGCAGGCGCGGCGTCATCGTCTATCTGCGCGAAGGCTCGGTCGGCGTCGCCCACCAGGAGCGCAAGCGGCCCGCGAGTGGCGAGCGCGAGGACCATGAGGAAGCCCGCCGCCGCGAGAACGAATGGCGCGAGATCGGCCTCGGCGCCCAGATCCTCAAGGATCTCGGCATCTCCTCGATCAACCTGATCGCCTCTCGCGAGCGCCACTATGTCGGCCTCGAAGGCTTTGGCATCCACATCGCCAAGACCGAGATTCTTTAGGCTGCCGGGGCGCCGAAGGTCCTGGCGGCAGCCCCGCCGGCGTTGCTGATTGACCAGAGCCTCCGCGACGGAGGCGATTGGCCGGGGCCTCCGCGACGTCGTCATCTCGGGTCTATGCCCCGCTTCGAGTCGCTCCGCCCGTGAATGACGAAGTCGCGTAGGTCTCGGCTAACTTCCAACGTCTGCGATGATGATCGGACGGCCGAATAATCGTCACTCCGCAGGCACCACCGCTTCGCCCCTGTCCGCGTCGCAATCGCCCGTCGCCAGCCGGCACTGCCCGGCAAGCACGGTGGCCAGCGCGATCGCCCCGGCCGCCACCGACACCCAGAACCCGTTCTGCGGACCGAAATTGTCGACCATCCAGCCGGCGGCGAAGGAGCCCAGCGCCATGCCGATGCCGATGCCGGTGGTTACCCAGGTGACGCCTTCGGTGAGCATTGCCGGCGGCACGTGGCGCTCGATCAGGCCGAAGGCTGTGATGAAGGTCGGCGAGATCGCGACGCCGCTGACGAAGACCGCCAGCGCCAACGTCGGCACCGTGTCGGCGAAAAGCAATGGCAGCGTGGTGAGCGCGATCACCGTGACCGCGACCGCGAGTTGCCGCTGCAGCGGCGCCTTCAGGCTGAGCGCGCCGACGATGATGCCGAGCACGAAGGATCCAAGCGCATAGACGCCGATGACGAGGCTTGCAGCCTCGGGCTGGCCGAGCGCCTTGGTGATGGCGACGGTGGTGACTTCCGTGGTGGCGAAGGTCGCGCCGACGAAGATCAGCGCGAAGGTGATGATCTGCACCGGCCGCAGGCGGATCGCCGAACCGGCCGCGCCATGTTCCGCCGGACGTACCGGTGGCTCGGACGAGCGCTGCAGCAGGAATGCCGCCGAACCGAGCGCGAGCAGCAACGTGCTGACCACCATGCCGGCTTCGGGAAACAGCGCCGCGCTCAAGCCCACTGACAGCGAGGCTCCGGCGACATAAACCAATTCGTCCGCAGCCGATTCGAACGCGAAGGCGGTGCTCAACTCGGGACGATCGCGAAAAATCTCGGTCCAGCGAGCCCTGACCAGCGCCGGGATGTTGGGCATGGCGGCGGCAAGCAGCGCCGACCCGAACAGGGTCCAGGCCGGCCAGTGCTGGTTGGCCGCCACGATCAATGTCGTGAAGGCAAGCACCGAGACAAGCGTGGTCGGCAGGGCAATCGCGCTTTGGCCAAGCTGATCCACCCATCGCGAGATCTGCGGTGACAAAACAGCATTCACAAGGGCGTAGGTCGCGGAGACCGCCCCGGCCAGCCAATATTCGCCATGCGTCTGCGAGAGCATCGCCACGATGCCGATCGGCGCCATGGCGATCGGCAGCCGCGCGATGAAGGCGGCCGCGGCAAAGCCTTTCGTGCCGGGAGCCCGAAAGATGTCCGCATAGGGGTTTCGCATGATCCTGCTCCTCGACAAGGTTGCATACTAAAACTACATGCGCTGCGTATGAATGTGAGATAGTTCATACGCTGCGTATGTCAATTGGCATACGAGGCGTATGTTAGTAGAGCCAGAGCCATGCACAGACCGCGCAAGGAGATGATCGCCGAAACGCGCGCCAAGCTGATCGCGGCCGCCCGCCACGCCTTCGGCACGGTCGGCTACGCCGAGGCCTCGATGGACGATTTCACCGCGTCGGCCGGCCTGACGCGCGGCGCGCTCTACCATCATTTCGGCGACAAGAAGGGGCTGCTGCAGGCGGTGATCGCCGAGATCGACGGCGAAATGGCTGTACGGGTGAACGAGGTGGCTTCGAAGGCGCCGACCCGCTGGCAGCATTTCGTCGATGAATGCACCAGCTATATCGAAATGGCGCTGGAGCCGGAAATCCAGCGCATCATGTTCCGCGACGGCCCGGCGGTGCTCGGCGACCCGGCGCAGTGGCCGAATGCCAGCGCCTGTATCGCCTCGATGACCGACCATCTGACGAAGCTGCAGGACGAGGAGGTGGTCGTTCCAGAGCTTGATCCCGAGACGACCTCACGGCTGATCAATGGCGCCAGCAGCCAGGCCGCGCAGCGCATCGCCAATTCGAACGATCCCGAAGCGACGTCGAAGAAGGCGATCGCGGCGTTCAAGCAACTGCTCGAAGGCTTGCGCAAGAGGGTTTGACGGCACGCTTGGGTAACCAAGCCACCGGGTTGTGCACCGCTTTCCGGCCGGCACAACCCCGCCGCGATTGACAATCAATAGGGCGAGCGCATCCTCCACCGCCAACTCTTACAGCGCCGCGCGTTCTTTGAACGCGCAAGGACGCTGTAAAAACTTTGATTCAGCGCATGGCCCTTCCCGAAATCGATTCCGATTTTCGGGATCATGCGCGGGGGTGTGGAGAGTCGGGGCATGTGGGACTTCAGCATCGCCAAGTCGGTGTCCATCATGATGCGGACATGGCCGTTCATCGTCTTTCGCATGATCGTCTATTTCGGCATCACGGTCGCCTACATCATGGCGACCGGCACGGGCGCCAGCGTCGGCTACGGCGTCGGCCACATCTCGACCGATCCCGACGGGCCGATGTCCTTCGCGCTGTGGGGCGGCGTGGTCGGCTTCGGCGTCGTGTCGATCGCCGTCTACTGGATCCGCGAATACATCCTCTATGTGCTGAAGGCGGGCCATATCGCCGTCATGGCGCATCTGATAGACGGCCACGATGTCCCTGACGGGCAGAACCAGATCGCCTATGCCAAGGAAGTGGTCACCCAGCGTTTCGCCGAGGCCAACATCCTTTTCGTCGTCGACCAACTGGTCAAGGGCGCCATCCGCGCCATCACCGGCCTGATCGGCGGCATAGCCGCCTTCCTGCCGATCCCGGGCCTGAGCGGCCTGGTCGGCTTCATCAACACCGTCATCCGTATCTCGCTGACCTATGTCGACGAGATCATCCTCGGCTACAACATCCGCATCAATTCGAACTCGCCCTTCGAGACGGCCAGGCAAGGTGTCGTCCTCTACGCCCAGAACGGCAAGCACATGGTCAAGAACGCCGTCTGGCTGGCGGCGATCATGTGGGGCGTGTCCTTCGTCATCTTCCTGTTGATGCTGGCGCCCGCGGCCGCGATCCTCTGGGTCATGCCGGGTCAGCTTGCCGGCTGGGCTTTCGTGCTGGCCATCGTCTTTGCCTGGGCCTTCAAGGCGGCCTTCATCGAGCCCTTCGCCATTGCCTCGCTGATGCAGGTTTATTTCGAAGCCATCGAGGGCCAGGTGCCCAATCCCGAATGGGACCACCGGCTGGCCGAGGCCTCATCCAAGTTCAGGGAACTGCGCGACAAGGCGCTGGGCTCCTTCGGCGGCGGCTCGCGCTGGGATACGCCCCGGGCCGCTTGATCAGGATTTCGAAGGACCGCCTAAAGCGCGTCGCGTCGAAACGGATTCACGCGACGCGCTTTAGGTCGTTGCTTGATGCATGTCGTTGTCGCAAAACCGAGGTCACTTTTGCGCGACATGCATTAGCCTTGCGATCGCCGATTTGAGCGGCGCCTCGCCGGCGCCGCGGAAAGTCTCGCTCATCACAAGCTCCGGCAGCGGCAGGCGCTTGCCCCAGCCATGCGCCTCGAGATCGGGCTTCGGCGCGAAGGCTGAGACGCGGCCGACGCAGAGATAGGCGATCGGCGTCACATGTTCCGGGATCGACAAGAGCTGCTTCAGCGCTTCCGTCTCGATGATGCTGACCCAGCCGACGCCGACACCCTCGGCCCGCGCCGCCAGCCAGAAATTCTGCACCGCGCAGACGGTGCTGTAGAGGTCCATCTCCGGATTGTGCCAGCGCCCGAGCGGCGAATCCTTCGACCGCTGCCGGTCGCAGGTGATGCACAAATTGAGCGCGCTTTCGCAGATGCCCTCGAGCTTAAGCTTGCGGTACAGCGCCTGCCGTTCCGCCTCGATCGCCGGCAGTTCCTGCTCGCGCGCGGCGAGGAACAGGTCGCGCACCTGCCGACGTCTGCCTGCGTCGCGGATGACGATGAAGTTCCACGGCTGCATGTAGCCGACCGACGGCGCATGATGCGCGGCGGTGATGAGCCGCGCCAACACGCTGTCATCGAGGTCGTCGGGGACAAAATGGCTGCGCACGTCACGCCTGGTGAACATCGCCCGATAGACCGCGTCGCGCGCCAATTGGTCAAAGTCGTCGCCGCTCGCGGCGATCGCTGCTGCCGTCATCGCTTTTCCCCTTGCGACAAGCAGTCCCCCGCCTGACCAAGCGGAAAACCATGTCTGCCGGGCCGGTCTTCTGGCTCGGGATCCTCCCGCATCCGGCGCCTTCCCGTCATCGACAGTGGCTTTGCCGGCGCGGTCCCCCTCACAGCGTTGGGCACGCCACGGAGTTCAACCGTGTTCCCGATTCTCCCGCGTCGCGGGCACCAGGCAGCGAAGAACCTTACCGCGAAGCTTGCGCCGCGCCAATGGCGCCAGCGACATGGGCTGGCGCAATTTTCCCCAGCCATTCGGCTTTCAAACATGGTCATCCGCGCCGCCGGTGCCTAGATTAGGCGCCATGGCCACCCGTCTCTACACGCACCCGATCTTTCTGGAACACCTCACGCCGCCCGGCCATCCCGAGCGGCCCGACCGCCTGCGCGCCATCGAACGCGTGCTCGACGACGAGGCTTTTTCGGCGCTCGACCGCGTCAAGGCGCCCGAAGGCGATGAGAAAACGATCCTCTATGCGCATCCCGAGGATTTCGTCGAGCGCGTGCGCGCGGCGATCCCTGAGAACGGCATCGTCTCGATCGACGCCGATACCAGCGCCAGCCCGAAAAGCTGGCAGGCCGTGGTGACGGCGATCGGCGGCGCCAACGCGGCGGTGGACGACGTCTTCGAGGGCCGTGCCGCCAACGTCTTCGTCGCCGCCCGTCCGCCGGGTCACCACGCCGAAAAGACCACCGCGATGGGCTTCTGCCTGTTCAACACGGCCGCGATCGCCGCCCGCTACGCGCAGAAGAAGCATCAGGTCGAGCGCGTCGCCATCGTCGACTGGGACGTCCACCACGGCAACGGCACACAGGACATTTTTTGGGACGACCCGTCGGTTCTCTATTGCTCGACGCACCAGATGCCGCTTTATCCCGGTACCGGAGCGAAAAGCGAAACCGGCGCCGGCAACATCGTCAATGCGCCGCTCGCGCCGCAGACCGGCAGCGACCTGTTCCGCGACGCCTTCCTGTCGCGTGTGCTGCCCTCGATCGATGCGTTCGCGCCGGACTTGATCATCATTTCCGCCGGTTTCGACGCGCACCACCGCGATCCGCTCGCCGAGATCAACCTGACCGAGGACGATTTCGACTGGGCGACCGGGCAATTGATGGAGCGCGCCGGCCGCCACAGCTCCAACAGGCTCGTCAGCCTGCTGGAAGGCGGCTACGATCTGCAGGGACTGGCATTTTCAGTCGCCGCCCATGTCGGGCGGCTGATGAAGGGATAGGCTATGGCATTGGAAGGCAATGAGGACGTCAAGGCGATGAGCTTCGAACAGGCGCTCGACGCGCTGGAGAAGATCGTCGATGATCTTGAGCGCGGCGACGTCCCGCTCGACCAGTCGATCAAGATCTACGAGCGCGGCGAAGCGCTGAAGGCGCATTGCGACCGTCTGCTGAAAGCGGCCGAGGACAAGGTCGAGAAGATCAGGCTGTCGCGCGACGGCAAACCGGTTGGAACGGAGCCGCTCGACGCTGAGTAATTTGGACGACGGTGGGGCAAAGAAAGCAGGTAAGGAGTTCAAGCTATGTGCCGCAACATCAAGACCCTGGCCAATTTCGAGCCGCCGGCGACCAATGACGAAGTGCATGACGCAGCGCTGCAATTCGTGCGCAAACTGAGCGGCTCGACCAAGCCCTCCAAGCGCAACGAACATGCCTTCCACCATGCCGTCGAGGCGATCACAGCTGTCGCGCGCGAATTGATCGATTCGCTCGAAACCAACCAGGAACCGCGCAATCGCGAGGAAGAGGCGGCCAAGGCGAAGGCCAGGTCGGCGCTGCGTTTCGCCTGAGGATCCGATATGAGCTTTTTTCCGGGAAACGATCCTGAACCGGGCGATGCCTTCGCCTGCGACCAGATCGAGCTGATGGTCGTCCCCAACGCCAAGGACATTGGCGGCTTCGAGGTGCGCCGCGCCCTGCCGACGGCGAAGCGCCGTCTGGTCGGGCCGTTCATCTTCTTCGACCGCATGGGACCGGCGATCCTGCGCGCCGGCCATGCGCTCGACGTGCGCCCGCATCCGCATATCGGGCTGTCCACCGTCACCTACCTGTTCGACGGCAAGATCAGGCATCGCGACTCGCTCGGCACTGAAATGGTGATCGCGCCGGGCGACGTGAATTTGATGACCGCCGGGCGCGGCATCGTCCATTCCGAGCGCACGCCGGAGGAGTTGCGCGGCGCGCCGATGTCGGTCTCCGGCCTGCAGACCTGGCTGGCGCTGCCCGACGGCAAGGAGGAAATTGCCCCGGTGTTCGCGAACACATCGGTGGCCCGCTTGCCGCAGATCGATGCCGAGGGCGTCAGCGGCCGCGTCGTCATCGGCGAATTCTCAGGCCTGCGCTCGCCCGTGGCGACCGCCTCGGACACGCTTTATGCCGATCTGCGCTTAGCGTCGGGCGCGAGCGTGAAGATCCCGGCCGATGCCGAGGAGCGCGCCATCTACACACTGGAAGGCGAAGTCTCGATCGCAGGCGATATTTTCCCGGCCGAGCGGCTCCTGGTGTTCAAGCCGGGCGAGGAGATCGTCGTTTCCTCCGAGCGCGGCGCGCATTTCATGCTGTTCGGCGGGGCTTCGCTCGGCTCCAAGCGCTACATCTGGTGGAATTTCGTCTCGTCCTCCAAGGAACGCATCGAACAGGCCAAGCAGGAATGGAAGACAGGCCGCTTCGATATCGTTCCCGGCGATGAGGAAGAGTTTATCCCGTTGCCCGAAGGTTAGGATAGGCGTCGTCGGCGCGTCACTGGCGCGCATTTACATTCGTCCGCCGGCGGCCTATTCCGCGCATGATTATGGCGCAATCTGCTGATAGCGCCGTGTTCGATCGATAAGGCAGGACGCGCCCGAGTGAAGCCAGACACGCCGCTGCTCGACAAGGTCCGCATTCCGGCGGATTTGCGGACGCTCGATGAGGGCGCGCTGCCGCAATTTGCCGCGGAACTGCGCGCCGAGCTTATCGACGCCGTCTCGCAGACGGGCGGCCACCTCGGCGCCGGCCTCGGCGTCGTCGAGCTGACGGTTGCCCTGCATTATGTCTTCGACACCCCGGCAGACCGGCTGATCTGGGACGTCGGCCATCAGGCCTATCCGCACAAGATCCTGACCGGCCGCCGCGACCGCATCCGCACGCTGCGCCAGGAGGGCGGCCTCTCCGGTTTCACCCGGCGCGCCGAGAGCGAATACGACCCGTTCGGCGCCGCGCATTCGTCGACCTCGATCTCGGCCGGCCTCGGCATGGCCATGGCGCGCGACCTGTCGGGCGGCCGCAACAATGTGATTTCCGTCATCGGCGACGGCTCGATGTCGGCCGGCATGGCCTTCGAGGCGCTGAACAATGCCGGCGCGCTCGACGCCCGGCTGATCGTCATCCTCAACGACAACGACATGTCGATCGCGCCGCCGACCGGCGCCATGAGCGCCTATCTGGCCAGGCTCGCCTCCGGCAAGGCCTATCTCGGCCTGCGCGATTTCGGCAAGAAGCTGACATCCTATCTCGGCAAGCGCGCCGACCGCGCCATCACCCGGGCGGTCGAGCATGCGCGCGGCTACGTCACCGGCGGCACCCTGTTCGAGGAGCTCGGTTTCTATCACATCGGCCCCATCGACGGGCACAATCTCGAACATCTGATCCCGGTGCTGAAGAACGTGCGCGACAACGGCAAAGGCCCGGTGCTGGTCCATGTCGTGACCCAGAAGGGCAAGGGCTACGCGCCGGCGGAGGCCGCGGCCGACAAATATCACGGCGTCAACAAGTTCGACGTCATCACCGGCGCGCAGGCCAAGGCGCCGGCCAACGCGCCCGCCTACACCAAGGTGTTCGCCGAAAGCCTGATCCAGGAAGCGCGTGAGGACGACCGTATCGTCGCCATCACCGCCGCCATGCCGAGCGGCACCGGCCTCGACCTGTTCGGCGAGATATTTCCGCTGCGGACCTTCGATGTCGGCATCGCCGAGCAGCATGCGGTGACCTTCGCCGCCGGGCTGGCCACCGAAGGCTACAAGCCCTTCGCCGCCATCTATTCCACCTTCCTGCAGCGCGCCTACGACCAGGTCGTCCACGACGTTGCGATCCAGAAATTGCCGGTGCGCTTTCCCATCGACCGCGCCGGTTTCGTCGGCGCCGACGGCGCCACCCATTGCGGCGCTTTCGACACCACCTTCCTCGCTACGCTGCCGGGCTTCGTCGTCATGGCCGCCGCCGATGAGGCGGAACTGCGCCATATGGTGCGTACCGCGGCGTCCTATGATGACGGCCCGATCGCCTTCCGCTATCCGCGCGGCAACGGCGTCGGCGTCGACATGCCGGAGCGCGGCTCGCTGCTCGAAATCGGCAAGGGTCGTATTCTCAAGGAAGGGACCAAGGTCGCCCTGCTTTCCTTCGGCACGCGGCTGCAGGATTGCCTTCTGGCCGCTGAGGAACTCGGCGCGGCTGGTCTCTCCACCACGGTTGCCGACGCCCGCTTTGCCAAGCCGCTGGACGAAGATCTCATCCGGCGCCTCGCCCGCTCGCACGAAGTGCTGGTGACCGTGGAGGAGGGCGCGATTGGCGGTTTCGCCAGCCAGGTGCTGCATTTCCTCGCCCATGAAGGCCTGCTGGAAAGCGGCCTCAAGGTGCGCCCGCTGGTCTTGCCGGACATGTTCGCCGACCATGCGAAACCCGAAAAGATGTATGCCGATGCCGGCCTGGATTCGGTGGGTATCGTGCGCACGGTCTTCGCGACGCTCGGCCGTGGCGTTCAGGCGCAGCGTGCCTGAATCAGGACTTCAAGACCTGAATCGTTTTGCCGGCTTCCGGATGTAACTATCTGTTAACGCTCCCGTTTGGCGGTTCGCTTACCCTGTCTCTTGGCCGATTTTCAACGGCGCCCTGCTAGAAGCTCGAGCCAGGCAGGGAGACAACAAAAATGAAAACGCTTCTGTGCGGCGTGGCCCTTTTGGCTGCCATGGCCGCGCCTGTGACAGCCGAAACGCGTTACGACCGCAACCTTGAAAAGGCGGTGCTGGATATCGTCGCCGGCAAGATGGGCAACATCCGCGGCGCCTTCTCCTACAGGCAGGTTCCTCAACTCGTCATGGTGCCGGAAGCGACGACGCCGGCTGTGCCGGCGCCGGTCGAGCCGCCGCGCAAGGAAGCTTCCGGCAATGATGGCCTGACGCCGGCCGTCGAGCGCCGGGTTTCGCGAACCGTATTTTAGAACCACATATCGCGCACGCAGCGGCCGTCGCGCGGCAGGTCGTCATACGTATCGAGGCCGTCGAAATGGTCGATCGGCAGGTCGGCGACGTCCTCGGGCGGCGCCAGTCTGACATTGACGGCGATGCGCGTGCGGCCGCTCTTGCCGGAACGCAGGCCGCGCCAGGCGACGACGCAGGCGCAGGTCGGGCAGAACAGGATCTCCAGCGAAGGTTCGGCCACCCCGGCGCGCGTATAGGATTTCAGCGGCCCGGCGACGCGAATGCGCTCGTCGACATAGTCGTAGGCCCAGAGCGTGCCGTAGCGGCGGCAAAGCGTGCAATTGCAGGCGGTGATTCCACCGGGATCGCCTTCCAGCGTCCAATGGACCGCGCCGCAATGACAGGTACCCTTCAGCATCGCCACCTCCACCGACTGACGAACGGCCCGTTCCTGTCCGCATTCTGCAGCCTGTCGCCCGATATTCAAACCCATTGCGTTCGCGCCCGGCCTTCGCCAATGAAGGCCGATGAGTTCCCCTTTGCCAGCCAGCCAGCGCCAGCGGCTCGACGAATTGCTCGTCGGGCGCGGCCTGTTCGCCAGCCGCTCGCGTGCCCGCGACGCGATCGAGCGCGGCACGGTAACGGTTGACGGCATCGTTGCCCGCAAGCCCGGCCAGGCTGTCGCGCCGGACTGCCTGGTCGCCATCGACGATCCGGCGCAGGCCTATGTGTCGCGCGCGGCATTGAAGCTGATCGCCGGCCTCGATCGTTTCGGCCTCGATCCTTCCGGAAGCGAGGCGCTCGACATCGGCGCCTCGACCGGCGGCTTCACCCAGGTGCTGCTCGAGCGCGGCGCGGCGCATGTCACGGCGATCGATGTCGGCCACGGCCAGATGCATCCCGACATTGCCGGTAACCCGCGTGTGACGGTGATCGAGGGGCTGAACGCCCGCGACCTGACGGCGGCCGATCTCGGCGGCCGCGCTCCCGCTTTCCTGGTCTGCGACGTCAGCTTCATCTCGCTGAAGCTGACGCTGCCGCCGGCGCTGCAATTGGCGGGCGAGGGCGCCAGGGCAATTCTTCTGGTCAAGCCGCAATTCGAGGCCGGGCGCGAGGCCATCGGCAAGGGCGGCCTGCTCAGGCAGCCAGAAGACGCTGAGCGCATTGCTGTCAGCTTGGCTGATTGGCTTGCCGGCATTCCCGGCTGGCGGGTGCTCGGGCTGCACCCGTCGCCGATCGAAGGCGGCGACGGCAACCGCGAGTTCCTGCTCGCCGCCATAAAGGATGCGGGGTCGCGATGAGCACACGCTTCACCGTCGCCAGACTGGGCTCGCAAGGCGACGGCATCGCCAACGCCGAGGGCGGGGAGGTCTTCATCCCCTTCACGCTGCCGGGCGAGACGGTCACGGCCGCGCGCCAGAGGGATCGCGCTACGTTGATGTCGGTGTTGGAAGCCTCGCCGCTCAGGATCTATCCGGCCTGCCGTCATTTCACCGAATGCGGCGGCTGCGCGCTGCAGCATTACGAGGCTGAAGCCTACCGGCAATGGAAGCGCGAGAAGGTCGTGCAGGCGCTGAAGGCCAAGGGCATAGCTTGCGAGATCGCTGCGCTGGTGCCGTGCGTGCCGCACACCCGCCGCCGCGTCACCTTCAGCGCCAGGCGCACCGATGCCGGCATGCTGCTCGGCTTCGTGCGCGCCCTGTCCTCCGAGATCATCCCGATCGACGAATGCCCGATCTCGCTGCCGGCGATTGTTTCGGCGCTCGATAAATTGCGTGCTCTGGCCGGATTGGTCTGCGCCACGCCGAAAGCGTTCCATATGACGGTGACCGTCACGGCTTCGGGCCTCGACATTGCCGTCCATGATGCCGGCAAGCTCGGCGACCACCAGCGCCGCATCGCGTCGAATTTCGTCATGGCCGAGGGCCTGGCGCGGCTTTCCGTCGACGGCGAGATCGTCGTCGAACCGAAGAAGCCGGTGGTGCAGTTCGGATCCGTCGCCGTCGCCCTGCCGCCCGGCGCCTTCCTGCAGGCGACGGAAGCCGCCGAGCAGGCGATGGCGGACCTTGTCGGCCAGCACCTGTCGCGCGCCAGGAAAGTCGCGGACCTGTTTGCCGGTTGCGGCAGCTTCGCGCTGCGGCTTGGCGTGAAGTCGGAGGTCCATGCCGTCGAAGGCGATGCGCCGGCGCTCGCCGCACTCGACCGCGCCTTTCGTTTCGCCGGTGGCCTGAAGCGGGTGACCAGCGAACGCCGCGACCTTTTCCGCCGGCCGCTGACCTTCAAGGAGCTGAACGCTTTCGACGGAGTGGTCTTCGATCCGCCGCGCGCCGGCGCCGAGGACCAGTCGAAGCAGATCGCCCGTTCCGACGTGCCGCTGGTCGCCGCCGTCTCCTGCAATCCGGTGACGCTGGCGCGCGATCTGCGCATCCTGATCGATGGCGGCTATACGCTGAAGAGCGTCACGCCGATCGATCAGTTCCTGTGGTCGCCGCATGTCGAGGCCGTGGCGCTTTTGGAGAAGCCGAAGCGGCGGCGGTAGCCTTGCCGGTTGCAGCTCACTTCACTCAAATGGCGACTTGCCTTACGAGCTCGGCAAACGTTTCGCCGTGCCGCCGCGCTGGTTGATCGAAACCCAGCTGTTCGGGTTCTGCTGCGACTGCCGTTTCAGGAAATAATAGCCGGTGGCGTTCCAGGGGCGGATCTCGTCGACCAGATTGTCCAGGACGAGATCGCCCTTGTCGGTCTTCACCGTCAGGATGGTGTGGCCCTCATCGTGAAGGTCGCGCACCACCGTCATCAGCAGCGCCTGCCGGGGAAATCCCGCTTCCTGGAGAAGCTTGCGCTTGTAGAGCGCGTAGATCTTGCAATCGCCCTTGCCGTCCACCGGATAGTCCCAGTGGTCCATCATCGTGCCCCAGTGGTCGTAATTGCTGACGGGCTTGATGGAGCGGTTCGCCTTCTGGTTGATCCGCTTGAGGATGCTCATGTTCTGCGCGGTCAGCTTGACGCTCGTGGCAGGCAAAGCGCGCACCTTGCACTCTTTCGGCCGGCGATGGCAGAAATCGAGCCAGCCGTAGGGGACGCTGGTGCTTGCGCCGACCGTGGCGTAGCTCGCAGCAGGTCGTGTCGTCGTTAGCTTGAACAGCGACGACTGCGCCGCTGCAGGGCCTATTTGCAGCGAAGTCGCACCTATCAACGAAACAAAACCAAGGAGGAGGGAAGAGGTCAGGACACCAGGGGAACGCTGCATTGCCGACACCACCGCAACGAGAAGACTGGCGAGAAGCTAATGCGCAAACGCCCGCCCCGCCAATTAAACAATTAATAATGTCCTAACACGATTGTGTCTGGCGTAAGGCAGAGGCTGCCCCTCTTCCGGAGTTGGCATCAATCCGAGCGTGGCACTGCCGCGCTTCGGCGAGTACGCTCGCGTCCATATCTTCAAGTGTTTTTGGCCCGCCAGCACGCTGTAGGATTCCAAACACGTCCTGCGGCCGCATCGGTGCAAAGGCCGGCACCGGTTTCAAATCAACGCCCTCTGGCGCGTTCTCGGATTTGGATATGATGGCTACACGCTCGAGTGAAATGTCTTTGGCAGACGATTCTACCGGAACGGCGCCAACCCCTCAAACCCTCGTCCCGCCCACCGTCATCTGGTTCATCCGCAGATGCGGCTGGCCGACCCCGACCGGCACGCCCTGTCCGGCCTTGCCGCACATGCCGATGCCGCTGTCGAGCTTCAGGTCGTTGCCGATCATGCTGACGCGGTGCATGGCGTCCGGCCCGTTGCCGATCAGCATCGCGCCCTTGATCGGCTGCGTCACCTTGCCGTTCTCGATCATGTAGGCCTCGGTGCAGCCGAACACGAACTTGCCCGACGTGATGTCGACCTGGCCGCCGCCGAAGGAGACGGCGTAAATGCCGTTCTTGACCGAGGCGATGATCTCCTCCGGCTGCATGTCGCCCGCGGTCATGTAGGTGTTGGTCATGCGCGGCATCGGCTGGTGCGCATAGCCCTCGCGTCGGCCGTTGCCCGTCGCCTTCATGCCCATCAGCCGCGCGTTCTGGCGGTCCTGCATATAGCCGACCAGTTTGCCGTCCTCGATCAAGACGTTGCGCGCCGACGGCGTGCCTTCGTCGTCGACGGTGAGCGAGCCGCGCCGCTCGGGGATGGTGCCGTCGTCGACCACGGTGACGCCCTTCGCCGCCACTTGGCTACCCATCAGGCCGGCGAAGGCCGATGTCTTCTTGCGGTTGAAGTCGCCTTCGAGCCCGTGGCCGACCGCCTCGTGCAGCATCACCCCCGGCCAGCCGCTGGACAGAACGATGTCGAACGTGCCCGCAGGCGCCGGGACCGCTTCCAGATTGACCAGTGCCTGCCGCAGCGCCTCGTTTGCCGCATGCTTCCAGCTCTCCTCGCTGACGAACTCGCCGAAACTCTTGCGGCCGCCCATGCCGTAGGAGCCGCTCTCCTGCCGGTCGCCATCGCCGACCACGACGGAAACGTTGATCCGGACCAGCGGGCGGATGTCGCGCACGATCTGTCCGTCGCCGCGCACGATCTCGACATGCTGCCACGAGGCGGCGAGCGAGGCCGTCACCTGGCGCACGCGCGCATCCTTTGCGCGTAGCCAGCCGTCGATCTCCTGCAACAGCTTGGCCTTGGCCTCGAAGGAAGGCGAGGGGATCGGGTTCTCGTCGCCATAGAGGTGGCGGTTGGTGCGGGCGGGCGCTCCGGCCAATGTGCCGGAATAGCCGCCCTTGACCGCCGAGACGGCGTCGGCCGCGCGCAGCAGCGAGGCTTCGGAGAGATCGCTGGAATGCGCATAGCCGCTGGCCTCGCCGGCCACGGCGCGCAGGCCGAACCCCTGGTCGGTGTTGAAATTGGCCGTCTTCAGCCGGCCATTGTCGAACATCAGCGCTTCGCTTTCGCTGTATTCGAGGAACAACTCGCCGTCGTCGGCGCCCTTGATGGTCTCGGCGACGATCTCCTTGACGCGATCGTCGGAAATGTCGAATTGGCCGATCAGGCTGTTCATGGCAAATCCATTCTTGGAAACAAATCGTTCCTCGGCATGTAGGCGCGAAGCCGCCGTCGCACAATCGTCAACAAGGCCAAGTCGGCGATTACCCCGCCATCACTTGCCGTTGACGAAGTCCTTGATGTTGGCGGCCATCGCGTTCCAGTTGGAAAACTGCTCCTCGAGATTGGCCCTGGTGATGCCGCCGGCGAAGCTGACATCCATCCTGAAATTCGAACCGTCGCCGGCATAGGCCTTTACCCAGCGGTATTTCGCGTTCCAGACATTGGCCTGGTCGGCGGTCAGCGGGTCGGTGTAGCCGGTCGAGAATTGCAGCGACTTGCAGTTGTCGTGATCCTCGCAGCCATAGAAATAGATCACGTATTTGACGCCCTCGATCCGGCCGGAAAGCATCGGATCGCCATTGTCGTCCTTGTCCATCCTGGCCGAGCCGAAGCCCTTGGCGATGTCGAGGATCGCCGCCGGGTCGGGCGTCTGGAGGATTTCGGCATCCTCGGCCCGTACGGCCGAAACCGTGCCGATCAGCGCCAGACCGATAATGAAAGCGGATAAATTCGCGCGCATTGAGCCTCCTGCCGCCAAATGCGCATTCGCCACCGACCTCAGCGTCAGGAGCGGCGCATGGGCAAGAAGATCAAGGTAGGGCGGCGAAACCTTCCGCAAAGCCCTTGAGGTCGACGGGAATGCCGATGCCTTCCTCGGGCGTCTGGAAGACGATGAAGGTGGCCGAGGTGCCGCTCTTCAACGTGTCGAGCAGCGGCTTTTCGAGGATCACCTCGGCATAGCAGCCATCCTGGAAGCAGCGCACGAAATAGGCGCGGCCGATATCCTTGCCATCGACATTGAGACCGAGGCCGTTGGGGAGCAGCACGCCGAGCGGCGCCAGCACGCGCAGAATCTCGGCCTTGTTGTCGGCGGTGCGCAGCACCACGACCGAAAGCCCCATTTCAGGGCGGTCCTCGGCGACGACGTTCTGCATCATCACGCATTGCTCGGAGGTAGCGCCTGCAGGCGTATCGCAGATGATCGACCACGCGCCATGCGTCGACTTCACCGTGCCGCTCGGCGGCGTGGCGTTGTTCGGCGAGGCAGCGGCGCCAACGGCTACGCCGACACCGAGCAAGGCGATGGCAAGGACGACCTTCGCCAGGGTTCTCGAAAGCCAGGAAGTCATAACGGCTCCATTGCGAATCACGGCACTTTAAGCCGCGCCGGGGCCAAGTAAAGGACGAGACCGCCGCCGGTCCGCCCCGATACCGGCAATTCCATGCTTTTCCAAAGCAAATTCGCCCGAATTGCGACCGTGGCGCATATAGCGCGGCGAGCGCCGAACACGGCCTTCGGCTTGCGCGCAAAAATGCCGCACGGTTTCCTCCGCTCCTTCCTTGCGGAGGGAAATAGAGTATGGTTTGAACCACCCTAGGGACAGACCGGGATTCCCGATCCCGGCATCATCGATTATTGGTGCGATCGGATCGCGGGAAGTGGGAGACGAGAGGGCGATGAGGAAATTCCTGGCAAGCGCTGAATTCTTTGCAGGTGCGGCAGCTTCGGCCGTGCTCTTCTCCAGCGCGGCGGCCCATGCCGACCAGCCGCGGCCATGGGAGATGACCTTCCAGGCTCCGGCCACCGACATGATGCGGCAGATCGAGCGGTTCGGGAACTACACCATGTGGTTCATCGTCCCGATCACCATCCTCGTTCTGCTGCTGTTGCTGGTTTGCATCGTCAAGTTCCGCGCCAGCGTCAATCCGGTGCCGTCCAAGACCAGCCACAACACGCTGATCGAAGTGATCTGGACGGTCGGGCCGGTGATCGTGCTTCTGCTTATCGCCATTCCCTCCTTCCAGCTGCTCACCGCGCAATACACCCCGCCGGAAGAAGCCAAGCTCACCGTCAAGGCGACCGGCAACCAGTGGAACTGGGATTATGAATACCAGGTCGACAAGACCTTCTCCTTCAATTCGGCGGTTCTCCAGGATGCCGACCGCGCCAAGGCCGGCAAGGAAGATCGCGGCCTCTATCCGCGCCTGCTCGCGGTCGACAACGAGCTGGTCGTGCCGGTCAATACCTTGACCCGTGTGCTGATCACCGCCACCGACGTCATCCACTCCTTCGCCGTGCCGTCCTTCGGCATCAAGATGGACGCCGTGCCCGGCCGCACCAACGAGACCTGGTTCAAGGCGGAGAAGGAAGGCCTTTACTACGGCCAGTGCTCGCAGCTCTGCGGCAAGGACCATGCCTTCATGCCGATCGCCGTCCGCGTCGTGTCCGACGCGCAGTTCAAGACCTGGCTTGATACGGCCAAGACCGACGTGCCGGCCGCCAACAAGGCGCTGATGGCCGAGATCGATGGTACCAACAAGGTAGCGGCCGCCGGCAACTGATGCCGCGGGTTAGCAAGATTTAGGGAACGGAGCGGAACATGGCAGAGGCTGCAGCTCACGATCACGGCGACCACAGGCCGCATGGCTGGGTCCGCTGGGTCTACTCGACCAACCACAAGGACATCGGCACGCTCTACCTGATCTTCGCGATCATTGCCGGCATCATCGGCGGCGCGCTCTCGGTCGCCATCCGCATGGAGCTGCAGGAGCCGGGCATCCAGATCTTCAGCGGCCTGGCACAGATGGTCTATGGCATGCAGGGCGACGCCGCCATCGACGGCGGCAAGAGCATGTACAACGCCTTCGGCGCCGCGCACGGCCTGATCATGATCTTCTTCATGGTCATGCCGGCGCTGATCGGCGGCTTCGCCAACTGGATGGTGCCGATCATGATCGGCGCTCCGGACATGGCCTTCCCGCGCATGAACAACATTTCCTTCTGGCTGCTGCCGCCGGCCTTCATCCTCTTGCTCTCCTCGATGTTCGTGCCGAGCGCGCCGGGCGCCTTCGGTGTCGGTGGCGGCTGGACGATCTATCCGCCGCTCTCGACCTCCGGCCAGCCCGGCCCCGCGATGGACCTCGCGATCCTGTCGATCCACATTGCCGGCGCGTCGTCGATCCTCGGCGCCATCAACTTCATCACCACCATCTTCAACATGCGCGCTCCCGGCATGACGCTGCACAAGATGCCGCTGTTCGCCTGGGCGGTGCTGATCACCGCCTTCCTGCTGCTGCTCTCGCTGCCGGTCCTGGCGGGTGCCATCACCATGCTGCTCACCGACCGTAATTTCGGCACCTCCTTCTTCGTGCCGGACAATGGCGGTGACCCGATCCTCTTCCAGCACCTGTTCTGGTTCTTCGGCCATCCCGAGGTGTACATCCTGATCCTGCCGGGCTTCGGCATCGTCAGCCATATCGTCTCGACCTTCTCGAAGAAGCCGGTGTTCGGTTATCTCGGCATGGCCTACGCCATGGTCGCGATCGGCGCCGTCGGCTTCATCGTCTGGGCGCACCACATGTATACGACCGGACTGTCGCTCGACACGCAGCGTTACTTCGTGTTCGCCACCATGGTCATCGCGGTGCCCACCGGCGTGAAGATCTTCTCCTGGATCGCCACCATGTGGGGCGGCTCGATCTCCTTCAAGCCGCCGATGCTGTGGGCGCTGGGCTTCATCTTCCTGTTCACCATCGGTGGCGTCACCGGCGTTCAGCTGGCCAATGCCGGCCTCGACCGCTCGCTGCACGACACCTATTTCGTGATCGCCCACTTCCACTACGTGCTGTCGCTGGGCGCGGTGTTCGCGATCTTCGCCGGCTGGTACTACTGGTTCCCGAAGATGACCGGCTACATGTACTCGCCGGTGATCGCCAACACCCACTTCTGGGTGACCTTCGTCGGCGTCAACCTGATCTTCTTCCCGCAGCACTTCCTCGGCCTCGCCGGCATGCCGCGCCGTACCGTCGACTATCCGGATGCCTTCGCCGGCTGGAACATGGTCTCGTCCTACGGCTCCTACATCTCGGCCGTCGGTGTTGCGATCTTCCTCTACGGCGTGTTCGAGGCCTTCCAGAAGAAGCGCGTCGCCGGCGCCAATCCGTGGGGCGAGGGTGCCACCACGCTCGAATGGCAGCTGCCTTCGCCGCCGCCGTTCCACCAGTGGGAACAGCTGCCGAAGATCAAGTAAGCAGCGTCCCGACGCATACGAGGCCGCCGGCTTGTCCGGCGGTCTTGGCCAACGGAATGATGGACTTTAAGTACGCATGGCCCTTGCCGAAGACAGATTGATGGAGGAAGCGGGTTTTCGCATGTCGGAAGCGACCGCAGCCGATTTCTTCGCCCTGTTGAAGCCGCGCGTGATGTCGCTGGTCGTCTTCACGGCCTTTGTCGGCTTGGTCGCGGCGCCCGTCGCCATCAACCCGCTGCTGGCGATGATCGCCATCCTGGCCATTGCTATCGGCGCTGGCGCCTCCGGCGCGCTCAATATGTGGTACGACGCCGACATCGACGCGGTGATGACCAGAACCGCCGGGCGCCCGGTGCCGGCCGGCCGCGTCACGCCGGGAGAGGCGTTGAGCTTCGGCCTGGTGCTGTCGGTGCTGTCGGTGATGACGCTGGGCGTGCTGGTCAACTGGCTGTCGGCCGCGCTTCTCGCCTTCACCATCTTCTTCTATGCCGTCGTCTACACCATGTGGCTGAAGCGCTGGACGCCGCAGAACATCGTCATCGGCGGTGCCGCCGGCGCCATCCCGCCGGTAATCGGCTGGGCCGCGGTGACCGGCTCGGTCAGCCTCGAAAGCGTGATCCTGTTCCTGATCATCTTCCTGTGGACGCCGCCGCATTTCTGGGCGCTGGCGCTGTTCAAGTCCGACGACTATGCCCGCGCGGGCATCCCGATGATGCCGAATGTCGCTGGCCAGGCTTCGACCCGTCGGCAGATCTTTGCCTATGCGCTGATCCTGGCGCCGGTCGGCGTGCTGCCCTGGGCGCTCGGCTACACCACGGCCGGCTATGGGGTCGTCTCGGCGGTCCTCGGCGCGGGCTTCGTCTGGTATGCCTGGAAAGTGCTTGCCATGGCCGACGACGACCGCGCGATGAAGCCGGCCAAGGCCCTATTCGGCTACTCGCTGCTCTATCTCTTCGCGATCTTCGCCGCCTATCTCGTCGACTGCGTGGTCGGGCGCGCCCTTATGATGGGGGGAATATGATCGTGGCCGACAAGAAACTCGAACTGGTCACGCTGACCGAACGCCAGCAGAAGGCGCGTCGCAACCGCTCCATCGCCATCGGCGTCGCGCTGGCGGCATTGGTCGCCATCTTCTATGCCGCCACCATCGTGCGCTTCGGCCACACCGGGGCCAGCATCACCGGCTCCGGCCTGTTGGGAGGCGGCTGATGGGCGGCGAGACCAGCAGCAAGCCCCGCAAGGTGAACAACGGCATCGTCGCCGCCGTCTGTCTCGCCTTCTTCACCGGCATGGTCGGCATGGCCTATGCGGCGGTGCCGCTCTACAAGATGTTCTGCCAGGTCACCGGCTATGGCGGCACCACGCAGCGCGCCGAAAAGCAATATGCCGGCCGCGTGCTCGACCGCGACATAACAATCCGCTTCGACGCCAACACCAACGGCATTCCGTGGCGGTTCGAGCCTGTCGCCCGCTCGGTGACGATCAAGATCGGCGCGACGGCGCAGGCGCATTACAGCGCCACCAACAAATTCGACCGCACCATCACCGGCCGCGCCTCGTTCAACGTGCAGCCGGAAATGGCCGGTGCCTATTTCAACAAGGTGGAGTGCTTCTGCTTCACCGACACGACGCTGAAGCCCGGCGAGACACTGGACATGCCGGTCGTGTTCTATGTCGATCCAGACATCGTCAACGTGCCGGAACTCAAGGACTTGAAGACGATCACCCTGTCCTACACGATGTTCCCGGTCGAAAAGAAACAGCCGGTCGCCTCGTCGGCGCCGGCCGCTGGCAGCAGCAACAAAGTTCCAGATTCCGACGCAAGCCTCGGGGGTTGATATGGCAGACGCGCACGCAAAACCACAACACGACTACCATCTCGTCAACCCGAGCCCGTGGCCTTTCCTGGGATCCATCGGCGCGCTGGTCACCGCCATCGGCGGCGTCTGCCTGATGCAGTATCTGAAGGCCGGCAACTTCCCGGTCTTCGGCCACAACATCGCCAATCCATGGCTGTTCTTCATCGGCCTGATCATCGTGCTCTACACGATGTTCGCCTGGTGGTCGGACACCATCAAGGAAGCGCATGAGGGTCATCACACGCGCGTCGTGTCGCTGCACCTGCGCTACGGCATGATCATGTTCATCGCCTCGGAGGTGATGTTCTTCGTCGCCTGGTTCTGGGCCTTTTTCGACGCCAGCCTGTTCCCGGGCGAAGCCTCGCAATATGCCCGCGCCGCCTTCACCGGCGGCGTCTGGCCGCCGAAGGGGTTGGAGGTTCTCGATCCCTTCCACCTGCCGCTCTACAACACCATCATCCTGCTTCTGTCGGGCACGACGGTGACCTGGGCGCACCACGCGCTGCTGCATGGCGACCGCAAGGGTCTGATCAACGGCCTGGTGCTGACCGTCGGCCTCGGCATGCTGTTCACTATGGTGCAGGCCTACGAGTACATGCACGCCCCCTTCGCGTTCAAGGATTCGATCTACGGCGCCACCTTCTTCATGGCGACCGGCTTCCACGGCTTCCATGTCATCATCGGCACCATCTTCCTGCTCGTCTGCCTGGTGCGTGCGATGCGCGGCGACTTCACGCCGAAGCAGCATTTCGGCTTCGAGGCGGCCGCCTGGTACTGGCACTTCGTCGACGTGGTCTGGCTGTTCCTGTTCAGCGCGATCTATGTCTGGGCCTCGAACGGCGCGCTGATCGAAGGCCACTGATAAAAAGCAATCCGGGAAAGCACGTAGCGATTTTTCCGGAATTTGCTTTCGGGAGTTTTGAAGGCGGCCGCGGCGACGTGGTCGCCTTCTTCTTTTCGGCGCAATGGCCGGCCATCGGTAGGTCATGTGGGCGAAAATTCCCTTGGCCATCTGCGCGTATCTGATCACCACAGGCTCACTGCTCGACAGGGGTATGTGGCCCGGACAGACGGTCGATCTGGTGCGTGTCGAGAAATCGCAACGGCAGTTGCAACTGATCGGCGGCGGCCAAATCCTGCGCCGCTACAGCATCGCGCTCGGCGGCGATCCGGTCGGCCACAAGCACCGCGAGGGTGACGGGCGAACGCCGGAGGGGCGCTATGTGCTCGACTGGCGCAATCCCAACAGCGTCGCGCACAGGTCGATCCATATCTCCTATCCAAATGCCGACGATAAGGTGGCGGCGAAAGCGCTGGGCGTCGATCCAGGCGGCCTCATCATGATCCACGGCCAGCCGAACGGTTTCGGTTGGCTGGGCAGGCTGCTTCAAATGGTCGACTGGACCGACGGCTGTATTGCGGTTACGAACCCCGATATGGATGAAATCTGGACAAGGGTGGCCGACGGCACACCGATCGAGATCATGAAATGAGCGAAGCTCTCTAAATGAGTGAAGACAAGGCGATCTGGCCACCCATAGATCCGATCTCGGCCGGCCTGCATGGCCGCTGCCCGCGCTGCGGCGAAGGCAAGCTGTTCTCGAGTTTCCTCACCGTCGGCAAGCGCTGCTACAATTGCGGGCTCGACTATTCCTTCGCCGATGCCGGCGACGGACCGGCGGTGTTCGTCATCCTGATCATCGGCTTCGTCGTCGTCGGCCTCGCATTGTGGATGGAGGTGACGTTCAGTCCGCCGCTCTGGCTGCACTTCATGTTGTGGATACCGCTGGCGCTGGTGCTGTGCCTGACGGCGCTGCGCCTGATCAAGGGCGTGCTGATCACCTTGCAGTATTCGAAGAGGGCCTCCGAGGGCAGGCTGGATTCCAACGAATGAGCGGGACGACCAGTTTGGTTGCCGGCCGTTCACGGCCGCGTACGGCGTTGCTGCTCGGCCTCGGCCTTGTCCTGTTCGCCGTCCTGATCGGGCTCGGCACCTGGCAGGTTCAGCGCCTGCATTGGAAGGAAGGCCTGCTCGCAACCATCGATAAGCGCACGCATTCCGCGCCGTTGGCTCTAGCGGACGTCGAGAAGGAATTCGCCACTTCCCATGATGTCGATTACACGCCGGTGACGGTGACCGGCACTTTCCTGCACCAGCGCGAGCGGCACTTCTTTTCCACCTGGCAAGGCGACAGCGGCTTCAACGTCTACACGCCCCTGCAGCTCGAGGATGGCCGCTTCGTGCTCGTCAACCGCGGCTTCGTTCCCTACGACCTCAAGGATCCGGCCAAGCGCCGACAGGGCGAAATTGCCGGCAAGGTGACCCTGACCGGGCTTGCCCGCAATCCGCTGCCTGGAAAACCGTCGATGATGCTTCCCGACAATGACGTCGCCAAGAACATCTTCTACTGGAAGGACCGCGACGTCATGGCGGCGACCGCCGGCCTGCCCGCCGGCTTCGTGCTGGTGCCGTTCTTCATCGATGCCGACAAGACGCCGAACCCTGGCGGCCTGCCGGTCGGAGGCGTCACCATCATCGACCTGCCGAACAACCACCTGCAATATGCGGTCACCTGGTATGGCTTGGCCGCCGCCCTTGCGGCGGTGCTTGTCCTCAGGCTTCGCCGCCCAGCGAATGAAGCATGAAGCCTCCTGCTCTTGACAGGGCGGGGGTGTGCACCTCATTTCGCCTTGAGCAATTCCGGGAAAGGTGTGAGCGGCTTTCCGTCCGGAATTGCGTCAAAACAAAGAGATCGATTCCGACCGAACCGGCCCGTTTTAATGACTGAGAAAAAGCCACCGCTGACGATCAGGCTCTGCCAGCCACGCGGCTTTTGCGCCGGCGTCGACCGTGCCATCCAGATCGTCGTGCTGGCGCTGAAGAAATACGGCGCGCCGGTCTATGTCCGCCACGAGATCGTGCACAATCGTTACGTCGTCGAAGGGCTGCAGAGCCTGGGCGCGGTCTTCATCGAGGAACTGTCCGAGATTCCGCCGGAGCATCGCCAGTCGCCGGTGGTCTTTTCCGCGCATGGCGTGCCGAAGTCGGTGCCGGCGGATGCCGAGGCGCGCAACCTTTTCTACCTCGATGCCACGTGCCCGCTCGTCTCCAAGGTGCACAAGCAGGCGATGCGCCACCAGCGGCTCGGTCGCCATGTGCTTTTGATCGGCCACGCCGGGCACCCCGAGGTGATCGGCACGATGGGCCAGTTGCCGCAAGGCGCCGTGACGCTGATCGAGACCGAGGCCGATGCGGCGCGCTTCGTGCCGGTCGACGCTTCGGCCCTTGGCTTCGTCACCCAGACGACCTTGTCGGTCGAGGACACCGCCGGCATCATCCGGGCGCTCCAGGAGCGGTTTCCCGAATTGCACGCGGCCGCGGCCGAATCGATCTGCTACGCCACCACCAACCGCCAGGAAGCGGTGAAGGAGACGGCGGCGGGCGCTGATCTTTTCCTTATCGTCGGTGCTCCCAATTCGTCCAACTCGCGTCGCCTTGTCGAAGTGGCGGAGCGCGCGGGTGCCACGATGTCGCTTCTCGTGCAGCGCGCCGCTGAAATTCCGTGGGATGAGATCGCGGGGATCGGGACGCTCGGCCTGTCGGCCGGCGCATCGGCGCCGGAGATCATCGTCGATGAGATCATCGACGCGTTCCGCCAGCGTTTCGACGTCACCATCGATCTGGCCATCACGGCCACGGAAACGGAGGATTTTCCGGTGATGCGGGTTTTGCGCGATGTCGAACTGACGGCGGCCGACATGGCCTTCGTCAATGGAGCGGCGTGAAACCGGATGGCCGTCTACACCGACGTCAACGAGAACGAACTCAGCGCGTTCCTCAAAGCCTATCCGGTAGGCGAATTGCTCTCCTACAAGGGCATCGCCGAAGGCACCGAGAATTCCAATTTCCTGGTCCACGCCTCGACCGGCTCCTACATCCTGACGCTCTACGAAAAGCGCGTCGACAAGGCCGACCTGCCGTTCTTTCTCGGCCTGATGGGCCATCTCGCCAGGAAGGGCATTTCCTGCCCGCTGCCGGTCACCGCCGATAACGGCACCGTCATCGGCACGCTCGCCGGCCGGCCCGCCGTCATCATCACCTTCCTCGAAGGCCTGTCGTTGCGGCGGCCGACGGCCGCGCATTGCGCGGAAGTCGGCAAGGCGCTCGCTAGCCTCCATCTTGCCGGCCAGGATTTTCAGATGAGACGGCCGAACGCGCTGGCGATCGACGGCTGGCGCAAGCTCTGGGCGGCCTCGCGCGAGCGCGCCGACGAGGTCGAGCCGGGCCTGGCGGCCGAGGTCGATGCCGACTTTGGCGATTTCGAGCGCAACTGGCCGACCGGCCTGCCGCGGGGCATCATCCACGCCGATCTGTTCCCGGACAATGTCTTCTTTCTCGGCGAGAAGCTGTCCGGGCTGATCGACTTCTATTTCGCCTGCGACGACCTCTACGCCTATGATGTCGCCACCTGCCTCAACGCCTGGTGCTTCGAGAAGGATTTTTCCTTCAACCTGACCAAGGGGACGGCGCTGCTGGCCGGCTACCAGTCGGTGCGGCCGCTCCAGGGTGACGAGAAGGCGGCGCTGCCGATGCTGGCGCGCGGCTCGGCGCTGCGCTTCATGCTGACCCGTCTCTATGACTGGCTGACCATTCCGGATGGCGGGCTGGTGATGAAGCGCGATCCGACCGAATATATCCGCCGCATGCGCTTTCACCGCGCGATCCGATCTCCTTCCGAATACGGACTGACATGAGCAAGCACGTTGAAATCTTCACCGACGGTGCCTGCTCCGGCAACCCGGGGCCGGGCGGCTGGGGCGCGATCCTGCGCTTCAATGGCGTTACCAGGGAATTGTCGGGCGGCGAAGCCGAGACCACCAACAACCGCATGGAGCTGCTTGCCGCCATCACCGCGCTCGATGCGCTGAAGGAGCCTTGCACAGTCGATCTCTACACCGACAGCAAATACGTCATGGACGGTATTTCCAAATGGATCCATGGCTGGAAGAAAAACGGCTGGAGGACCGCCGACAAGAAGCCGGTGAAGAACGGCGAGCTATGGCAAGCGCTCGACGCAGCCAACCGCCGCCACAACGTGACCTGGAACTGGGTCAGGGGCCATGCCGGCCATCCCGAAAACGAACGCGCCGACGAACTCGCGCGCGAAGGCATGGCGCCGTTCAAGAAGGGCTCGGCAGTGTCTGCAACGCCGAAGCCGGCAGCGACGCCGAAGCCGGCCACACCGGCAAGGCAGACGGCAACCCCAAGGGCACGTCGCTCCACCCAGAGCTATTGATTTCGGCGGGCTAGCTTGCACTCTGACCGGAGAAGCACGTCGTGCCGATAGCCTATTACATCACACACCCGCAGGTGCGCATCGACGCCGACGTTCCGGTGCCTGAATGGGGATTGTCCGACGTCGGCCGGGCGAGGGCGGTCGCCATGCTCGACCAGCCCTGGGTCGGCTCGATCGGCCGCATCGTGTCGTCCGCCGAACGCAAGGCGATCGAAACCGCGGAAATCCTGGCGGGACGTCTTCATCTTGCGGTCGAGGTGCGCGAGCGGACGCACGAGAACGACCGGTCGGCAACCGGCTTCCTGCCGCCGCCGGAATTCGAAGCGGTCGCCGATCAGTTCTTCGCCAGGCCGCACGAGAGCATCCGAGGCTGGGAACGGGCTATCGATGCGCAGAGCCGCATCGTGGGTGAGGTCGAAGCCGCGCATGCGGCCAGTGAAGCCGACATCGCCTTCGTCGGCCATGGCGGCGTCGGAACGCTGTTGCTCCTCCATCTCGATGGACGGGAAATCAGCCGCAAGGCGGATCAGCCGGCGGGCGGCGGCAACTACTTCGCCTGGGATATCGGCTCACGCCGCTTGATCCATGGTTGGCTGCCGATCGACTGGCCAGCAGCGCGGAGCCTCTGATTGTCGGCTGAACTCAGAGAAGCAGCAGCACCATTGATTGCATCTCCGAAAAGGGAGTATTATTTACTACCATAGAGCAAGGATAGCACCCCATGCCAAACGTGGAAAAGTTAAGCGTAGCCGTCACGACGCAACAGGCGGCCGTCATGCGCGAAGCTGTGGAAGCTGGCGAATACGCGACAGCCAGCGAAATCGTGCGCGAAGCGATGCGGGACTGGTTGGCCAAGCGCGAACTTCGGAAAGAGGATGTGCGGCGGCTTCAGCGCTTGTGGGACGAAGGGAAGGCAAGCGGAAAACCGGAGACTTTGGACTTCGATACCTTACGAAGGGAAGCGCGGCAGAAGCTGAAGGACGCTTCACCAAATGGTCGTTAGGATAGTCTGGTCGCCAACGGCAAAAGCCGACCTGATCGATATCTATACCACTATAGGCGCCGAGAACTTAAAGGCAGCGGACCACTACTACGAATGGATCGAGGATCGAGTTGCACAACTCGTGGATCAGCCACGCATGGGCGTCAGACGCCCCGACATTCGCCCTTCGGCGCGAATGCTTGTCGCGGCTCCGTTTTTGCTCCTTTACGAAACGGTCCCAGATACGGACAGCGGTCCGGTCGATTTGGTGGAGATCGTACGCGTTGTCGACGGTCGCAGGGATTTGAACCGTCTCTTCTGACCAATCACCTTATCAGCAGCGCCGTCGAGAACATGCCGAGCGCGAACACCGTGTGCGCCACGAGGTTGAGCGCGCGCACCTTCGTCGGATTGGGGAGCTTGGATGCCGCCCAGCCGGCGCCCATGCCGGGCGCCAGCAGGAACCAGCCGGCCCCGACGGTGACGATGCCGAGGATGAAGGCCGGCAGGAAGGTCGGCACCGCCAGCCAGCTTGCGCCGGCAAGCATCACAAGGATTACGCCGTAAAGGATGCCGACCAGGTAGTGAAAAACCCAACCCAGCGCCTTTTCATGCGCATAGGGCGCGGCCTTGCCGATGTCGTCGTGGAAGACCTTTCCGGGCAGATGCCGAACCCAGCGCCCGACCATGCCCCAATTGGGCAAAGGCTGGCCGATCGCCTTGTTGAGGACGATCGCCCAGATATCCATGAATACCGTGGCGCCGATGCCGATCGCCACCGCGCGCCAGATTGTGTCGAGCATCAGAGCATGATCCCGAACCGGAGGTCAGCGCACGCAAAAAGTGAGAACCGGTTTTCGGACAAGATCATGCTCCAACAAAGAGTGAGATCAGGATGTCGGGTCAACGAAACGTCATCCTGATCTAGAGCTGCTCGAGGATTTTTGCCGCGCCGCTCTCGTCGACGCCCGGCTTGGTTTCGACGTTGATCGCGACGACCTTGCCGTCGTCGACGATCATCGAAAAGCGCTTCGAACGCAGACCCATGCCGGCTGCGGAAAGGTCGTTGTCGAGTCCGACCGATTTGGCGAAATCGCCGCTGCCGTCGGCGAGGTAGAGGATCTTGCCTTCGCCGCCGGTGAAACGCGCCCAGGCGCCCATGACATGCACGTCGTTGACCGAGACGACGGCGATCGTGTCGACGCCGCGCGCAAGAATGGCGTCATGGTTTTCCAGATAGCCCGGCAAATGGTTGTTGCTGCAGGTCGGCGTGAAAGCGCCGGGGACGCCGAACAGCACGACCTTCTTGCCGGCGAAGATCTCTTTGCCCTTTATATCCTTCGCGCCATCAGCGGTCATCGTCTTGAAGGTCACGTCGGGCAGTTTTTCGCCAACCGCAATGGTCATGGGAGCCTCGCTTGGGGGATGGGAAGGATCGATGCCTTCGATATCGGACCGGACGATTTCCCGCAACCGCTGACCAAATGCTGGATCAAGGGAAAGGCAGCAGCCCGTCCACCGAACCCTCGGCACTGGTCAGCGTGTAATAGAGCCCACCATCGGTCGGCGTCGCCGACGGCCGGTCGAGGATCGGCACGGTGAAGACGAGCTTGCCGTCCTTCTCGCTGCGCACCGGCGCGCCGAACATGTAGTCCCGCTCGCCGGCGATGAAGAAGTCGACGGATTCCGGATTGCCTGGCGACTGCGCCTGGACGACAAGGGTTTCGTGGTCGCCGGGCAGCACGCTGACGCCGAAATCGGACCGGGCCGGAGAGGGCAACGTCGCGAGCGCGGTTTTCACCAATGCGGCGTCGGTGGCGTTGTCGGGATCGGCCCCAGGATCGACGCTGAGCCGGGTCTGCACCGGAATGCAGATCGTCTCGCAGATGCCCAGGAAGACATGGGCGTCGATGGTCGCCGGCTGGTCGGGCGAAGACAGCGTGAAGGTCACCGGCAGCGACACCGGACGGTCGTACCCGGCCCATTTGCCGTAGCCGTCGTCATGCCGCTGCGGCGGCGGGAACGACAATTGGGCGTCTGAGATGTTGGTGCTGCCGGATATGTCGAGCTGCGGCGGCACGCCGGCGTCGCCCGGATCGCGCCAATAAGTCTTCCAGCCGGGCTTCAGCGCGATGTCGAGCACCCCGTGGATCTTGCCGGCCTCGTCGGGCTTGCCGGTGGTCACCAGCCGAACCTTGCCGCCTTCACTGTTGTACCAGATTGAGGAGGAGGCCTCTGCCGGGAGGCTTGCAGCCCACCCGAAAACGACGCCGAGAACCAGTATTTTCATGTATCGCATGGCGGTGATTTGACCGTCCGTTCTTGGCCGCGCAATGACTTCATCGCTCTCCCGGTATCATATTTGCGTTACATCGGGGACTGGCACCATCTTTTCGGCGCAGCCGAAACGCGTTACGCTCAAGCCATGGACTTGCTGCGCCACAAGAAGTCGACCGCCGGACGCGGTTTTCTCGACGACCAGTTCCTGATTGCCATGCCTGGCATGAAGGACGACCGTTTCGCGCGCTCCGTCATCTACATCTGCGCCCACAGCGACGAGGGCGCGATGGGCCTGATCATCAACCAGACGCAGCAGATGCTGTTTCCGGACCTGCTTGTGCAGCTCGGCATCATGAACGAGCAGGAAGCGATCCGCCTGCCGGCGCATACGCGCGATTTCGTCGTGCGCAACGGCGGGCCCGTCGACCGCAGCCGCGGCTTCGTGCTGCATTCGGGCGACTATCGCGTGGAATCCTCGCTCAACGTCTCCGACGACGTCTGCCTGACGGCAACCGTCGACATCCTGCGCGCCATCTCGACCGGCCGTGGCCCGCGCCATGCGCTGATGGCGCTCGGCTATTCCGGCTGGGGCGCCGGCCAGCTCGAAACGGAGATCGCCGAGAACGGCTGGCTCACCTGTCCGGCGACGCCCGAGCTTCTCTTCGACACCGACATCGAGCGCAAATACGGCCGTATCCTTGCCTCGATCGGTATCGACCTTGCCCATCTCAGCGCCGCCGCGGGACACGCCTGAAGCCCAACGCTCGCGGTTGGCAGGAACGCTCGCGACTTCGCCATTCTCGGGTCAAGCCCGAGGATGACGAAGCGATGGGCCTCTAATGCATGTCGCGCAAAAGTGTGTGGCGGTTTTGCGATAACGACATGCATGAAAACAAAGGGCTTAAAGCGCGTCGCCTGAATCCGCTTCAGCGCGACGCGCTTTAAGCCTGCGTCAGCGGATACTGCTCCTTCAGCGTCTTCAGCACCTGGTCGCCGGGCATCGGCGCGCCGAACATGAAGCTCTGGACATATTCGCAGCCCATTTGGCGCAGCTCCAGCGCGTCGCTTTCGTCCGAAATGCCTTCCGCCACGACCGAAAGCCCGAGCTCATGCGCCATGTTGACCATGGATTTGAGCAGCACCGCGCGCTTCGGCGTGGCGTCGTCGACGAAGCTCTTGTCGATCTTGATCGTGTCGAAGGGGAAGCGCGTCAGATAGGAAAGCGAGGAATAGCCGGTGCCGAAATCGTCGAGCGACAGCCCGATGCCGAGCTGCTTCAGCTTGCTCAGCACATGCGCCGTCTGCTCGGGATTGTCCATCACCAGCGATTCGGTGAGTTCCAGCCGGAAGCAGCGCGGCTTCAGATTGGCACGCGCGATGACGGAGCGGACGTCGCTGACGAGGTCGCGGCGGATGAGCTGGCGGCTCGACAAATTGACCGAGACCGAGAGCGGCGCGTCGCCGATCTGCTTCTGCCAGGAGGCCAGGTCTTCGGCCGCCTGCTGCATGGCGAACAGGCCGAGCTGCACGATCAGCCCGCAATTCTCGGCCACCGGGATGAAGTCCCCCGGCGGGATCATGCCGCGGCGCGGGTGGTCCCACCGAAGCAGCGCCTCGAAGCCGGCGACGCTGCCGTCCTCCAGCCGCACGATCGGCTGGTAGGCAAGCGTGAACTCGCGCCGCTCGATGGCGCGGCGAAGGTCGGATTCGAATTGCAGCCGGTCGGTCCCGACGGTGCGGAAGGCGGGCCGGAACGGTTCGATCCTGTCGCCGCCGAAGCGCTTGGCCTGGTGCATGGCAAGCTCGGCGTCCTTGACCATGTCCTCGGCCGAGGTCTGCGCCGTCGTCCAGGTGATCAGGCCGATCGAGGCGGTCAGCACGATCTCGCGCTTGGCGAAGGTGATCGGGTTGTTGATTGCGTGTTTGATGGCGTCGGCGATTGCCGCGATGCGGGCAGGGTCCTGCTCCGAAAGCAGCATCAGCGCGAACTGGTCGCCGGCAAAGCGCGACAGCGAATCCTTCGGCTTCAAGAGCCGGTGCAGCCGGCGCGCGACGGTGAGCAGAATGGTGTCGCCGGCCGAAATTCCGAGACCGTCATTGACTTGCTTAAAGCGGTCGATGTCGATGATGAAGACCGTGGGGCGCACCTTCTCCTCGGTGCGGGCGATCGAGATGATCGCCTCCAGCCGGTTCATGAACAGTTCGCGGTTCGGTAGGCCGGTCAGGTTGTCGTGCACGGCATCGTGCAACAGCCTTTCCTCGGATTTCTTCTGTTCGGTGACGTCGACCATGGTGCCGACGCAGCGGATCACCTCGCCGTCGGAGCCGATAACCGGTCGGGCGCGCAGCGAGAACCAGTGGTAGTGGCCGTCGGCGCCGCGCAGGCGGAAGTTCTGCGCCACCTTGCCGCGGCGATGCTCCAGCACCACGTCGAGCGTGGTGCGGAACGTGTCGCGGTCGTCGGCATGCAGCACCGGCAGCCAGTTGCGCGCCGCACCCCCAAGGCTGTTGGGCGCAAGGCCGAGCTGCAGGCTGATGTCCGGCTTGGTCACCACCCGGTCGCGCAGCACATCCCAGTCCCAGACGATGTCGCCCGAGCCGGCGACGGCGAGCGCCTGCCGCTCGAGGTCGGAGAACAGGCCCTGGTGCAGCGCGCCGCCGGCAAAGGCGTGCTGCATGACGGTGAAGCCGATCAAGAGGATGATCAGGATCAGCCCGCCGCCCAGCGCCGGCTGGGCGATGTCGTTGTCCAGCATGCCGGTGATCGCCATCCACGACCCGCATAGCCATAGGAGCACCATCACCCAGCTCGGCACCAGCATGATCGCGCGGTCATAGCCGCGAATGCCGAGGAAGATGATGAGGCCGAGACCCGTGAGCGCGGTGGCGGCGAACGAGATGCGGGCAATGCCGGCGGCGACCGCCGGATCGACTATGGCCACGCCCGCGATTAACAGCAGTCCGAAGATCCAGACCAGCGCGCCATAGCTGAAATGGCCGTGCCAGCGGTTGAGGTTGAGATAGGCGAACAGGAACACCACGAAGGTTGCGGCCAGCGCCACCTCCGTGCCGGCCCGCCATATCTGCTCGTTGCCGGGCGATATCTCGATGATCTTGTTGAGGAAGCCGAAGTCGACGCAGATATAGGCCAGCACCGCCCAGGCGAGCGCCGCGGTCGCCGGGAACATCGAGGTTCCCTTGACCACGAACAGGATCGTCAGGAACAGCGCAAGAAGCCCCGAAATGCCGATGACGATGCCGCGGAACAGCGTGTAGGAATTGACCGAGTCCTTGTAGGAGTCCGGTTCCCAGAGATAGACCTGCGGCAGTTTCGGCGAGGCGAGCTCGGCGATGAAGGTCACCACCGTTCCGGGGTTCAGCGTCACCCGGAACACGTCGGCGTCCGGGCTTGTCTGGCGGTCGAGCGCGAAACCCTCGCTGGGCGTGATCGCGGCGATGCGCGTCGAGCCGAGGTCGGGCCAGAAGATGCCGGAATTCACCAAGCGGAAATGCGGCGCGACGATCAGCCGGTCGAGCTGCTGGTCGGTGGTGTTGGCGAGCGCGAACACGGCCCAGTCGCCGCTCGAGCGCGCGTCATTGGCCTCCACCTCGATGCGCCGCACGATGCCGTCGGGGCCGGGCGCGGTCGAGACCTGGAAATTCTCACCCTGGTTCCGGTAGATCTCGACGGCGCCGGACAGGTCCAGCGCCTTGTCGTCGCGCGCGATCTTGATCGGCTCGACGGCGAAAGCCGGCATGGCCGAAAAAAGCGTGACGACGACCGTCATGATGAGGGCGAACAGCGACGCTAATCGCGGAAAATTCGTCACAGTCAGCCCTTCGTTCCATCGCCCGGCGGATCGTCCGCGATCCGGGCGTAGAGGTAGTGATCCTGCCAGATGCCGTTGATCCTGAGATAGGATCGCAGAAGTCCTTCGCGCCGGAATCCGGCTTTTTCAAGCACGCGGATCGACCGGGCGTTTTCGGGAATACAGGCAGCTTCGATCCGGTGCAACCGCAGCGTATCGAAGGCGAAGCGCGAGACGAGCTTGACCGCATCGGTCATCAGGCCGCGGCCGCCGAATCGTTCGCCGATCCAGTAGCCGATATGGCCGCTCTGGGCGACGCCATGGCGGATGTTGCCGAGCGTGATGCCGCCGGCAAGCTTGCCGCTCGATTTCTCGAAGATGAAGAAGGCGATCGCCGTGCCTTGCGCGTAATCCTCGCGGTAGCGGCTGATGCGCAGGCGCCACGCGGTGCGGTCGAGCTCGTCCGGCTGCCAGCGCGGCTCCCAAGGTTCGAGGAAAGCGCGGCTTTCGCCGCGCACCGCCGCCCATTCGCGGTAGTCGTTGGTCAAGGGCACGCGCAGCGTGACCTTGTCGCCCTTCAGTGCCGGCAGGTCACGGCGAAAGAAAGGGAGCGCGAACACGGCGCTTGTTCTAAGCGGATATTCGTGGGATGCCCCACGAATATCTGCTTAGATTCCCTGGTTTTTCGCAGGCCCTGATCGCAAAATGGGACACTTTTGCGGAACCTGCTTAGGGGTCAGACGGCGAGCCGGCGGGCCGTCGTCTGCGGGCCCGCAAGCGATTCGAGGATCGCCTCGTAGGGCGCAAGCGTGCCCACGGGGCCGACCGCGGTAAGCGTCGGCTTGGTCGAGAACAGCCGCGAGGAGAGGTCGGTCAGCCGCTCGACGGTCAGCGCCGAAAGCCGCTCCATCAATTCCTCCTTGGCGATCGGCCGTCCGAACAACAGCAATTGCCTTGCGATCTGCGAGGCCCGGCTGGCCGGGCTTTCGGCCGACATGATGAGCCCGGCGCGGTATTGCGCCCGGGCCCGGTCGAGTTCTTCCTGCAGGATGCTTTCGCCGGCCTTCTGCAACTCGCCGATGATCACCGGCACCAGCTTGGCGATGTCGCTCTGGCCGGTCGCGGCATGCACGCCGAAGATGCCGGTGTCGGAAAAACCCCAGTGGAAGGCATAGACCGAGTAGCAGAGGCCGCGCTTTTCGCGCACCTCCTGGAACAGCCTCGACGACATGCCGCCGCCCAGGATCATCGACAGCACCTGCGAGGCGTAGAAATCGCGTACATGATAGGCGCGGCCCTCGAAGCCGAGCACGATCTGCGCATCCATCAGGTCGCGATCCTCGCGGAAGTCGCCGCCGACATATTGCGCGTATTGCGGGATGTTGCCGGCCGCCTTGGCGCGGAAACCGCCGAGCCGCTTCTCGACCTCGCGCACGAAATTGTCGTGCTTGACGTCGCCGGCGGCCACGATGACCATCCGCTCGGCGTCATATTGCCGCTCGATGAAGTCGTGCAGTTGCTTGGAAGTGAAGGATTTGACCGTCTCCGGCGTGCCCAGGATCGAGCGGCCGATGGTCTGGTGGCGGAAGGCCGTTTCGGTGAAGCGGTCGAAGACGATGTCGTCGGGCGTGTCGTGCGCGGCGCCGATCTCCTGCAGGATCACATGCTGCTCGCGCTCCAGCTCCTCCGGATCGAATTCGGACTCCTGCAGGATGTCGGCCAGGATATCGACCGCCAGCGGCACGTCGCCGGACAACACTCTTGCATAGTAGGACGTCGTCTCGACGCTGGTGGCGGCGTTGATCTCGCCGCCGACATTCTCGATTTCCGAGGCGATCTCGAAGGCGCTGCGGCGCTTTGTGCCCTTGAACGCCATGTGCTCGAGCAGATGGGCCATGCCATGCTCTTCGTCGCGCTCGTTGCGGGCGCCTGACTTGACCCAGGCTCCGAGGGCAACCGATTCGATGCTTGGAAGGGTTTCGGTGGCGACTGTCAGGCCGTTCGACAGACGGCTTACCTCAACACCCATATGGCAAGTACTCCCTAACGCGCCGCCCGCGAGTGGCGGTTCACATAATCTTCCACCATTTTCAAGTCGGATGGAAGTATCGTGTATTTTTCGTCGGCTGTCATCAAGCCGCCTAGCCATGCGGGCAGGGCAGGGGTGACGCCGCTCGCTGCCTCGACCGCTGCCGGGAATTTCGCCGGATGCGCGGTGCCGAGCACCACCATGGGCACCGGACCGGAGGCGTGGGCGGCCGCGACATGAACGGCGGCGGCCGTGTGCGGATCGAGCAGGTAGTTGCTCGCTTCCAGCGTCGCGCGGATGGTGGCGGCGACCTCATCGACGCTGGCGCGGCCGGCGTCGAATTCGGCGCGGATGCGCTTGAGTTGGCCTTCCTCGATGGTGAAGGCGCCCGACTGCTTCAGGCCGTTCATGTAGCGCCTGACCGTCTCGGCGTTGCGACCGGCCGCCTCGAACAGCAGCCGCTCGAAATTCGAAGACACCTGGATGTCCATCGACGGCGAGGTCGTGGCGAACACGCCCTTGGTGCGGTATTCGCCGCTCGCCAATGCGCGCGCCAGGATGTCGTTGTCGTTGGTGGCGATGATCAGCCGCTCGATCGGCAAGCCCATGCGCTTGGCGGCGTAACCGGCGAAAATATCGCCGAAATTGCCGGTCGGCACGGTGAAGGAAACCGGCCGATCCGGCGCGCCAAGCGAGAGGGCCGACGAGAAATAATAGACGATCTGGGCCATGATGCGGGCCCAGTTGATCGAATTGACGCCCGACAGCGACACCCGGTCGCGAAAGGCGTGGTCGTTGAACATGTCCTTCACCAGGCCCTGGCAATCGTCGAAATTGCCTTCGACCGACAGCGCGTGGACGTTTGCCGCGCTCGACGTCGTCATCTGCCGCTGCTGCACCGGCGAGACCTTGCCGTGCGGGAAAAGGATGAAGATGTCGGTGCGGTCGCGGCCGGCGAAGGCGTCGATCGCGGCACCCCCGGTGTCGCCGGAGGTCGCGCCGACGATGGTGGCGCGCTGGCCGCGTTCGGCAAGCGCATGGTCCATCAGTCGCGCCAGCAACTGCATCGCCACGTCCTTGAAGGCCAGCGTCGGGCCGTGGAACAGCTCGAGGATGAAGGTGTTTTTCCCGGTCTGCACCAGCGGGCAGACGGCCTCATGCCGGAAAGTCGCATAAGCCTCGCGCACCAGCCGCTCGAAGACGGGCGCCGCGATCTCGCCGCCGAGGAACGGCGTCAGCACGCGGATGGCAAGGTCGGGATAGGCAAGCCCGCGCATGGCGCGGATGTCGGTGGCTGAAAATTGCGGCCACTCGCGCGGCACGTAAAGCCCGCCGTCGCGCGCCAGGCCGGCCAGCACCGCGTCGGAAAATCCAAGCGCGGGCGCATCCCCGCGGGTACTCACATATTGCATCTTCAAAGGCCCATTGTTGCCGGTCGCGTCATCCACGGCAATTGGTTAATTTTCCGAGCCGGCTCAGTCGCATTTTTGCCGCGCGGTTGCTATACGTCACCGGCTTTGTGAGAGGGAAGTGCAGTTTCATGGCGTTTTATTCGGTCAACCGTCGTTTTGTCGCGGGTCTGGCGCTCGCCGGCTTTATGCTTGCCGCCGCCGGCTGCCAATCGAGCGACAATGGCATCCTGGACCTCGGTTTCGGCAAGAAAACGGATCCGACCGCGCCGCCACCGCCGCCGGATCCCAAGATCCTCGCCAGCCAGCTGCGCGCCTATTGCCCGAAAGTGACGCTGCGCGACGGCACCGCCTATTTCAACACCTACGCCAAGGGCACCGCGGCGAAGCCGAAGAAAAAGAAGCTTGATCCCGCGGCGCAAGCCGAGGCCGAGGCAGCCGCCACGGCCGCCCAGACCGGACCAAACGGCCAGCCGATCGACCCCGATCACGATCCGTCGAAGGTCATCTACCAGGCCTCGATCACCGACGTGACACGCGATTGCACCCATGCCAACGGCCAGATGTCGATGAAGATCGCCGTCGCCGGCAAGGTCGTGCCAGGGCCAGTCTTCGCGCCCGGCACCGTCACCATGCCGATCCGCATCGCGGTTCAGCGGGGCGACGAGGTGCTTTATTCCCAGCTGCATCAGTACCAGGTGCAGGTCACCGACCCGTCGGCCGCTACCCAGTTCGTCTTCGTCGACAGCAATGTCGTGGTGCCGGAGCCTTCCGCGCGCGACTATCAGGCCTATGCCGGCTATGACGAGAACACGCCGGCTACGGCCGCCGAAAAGTCCAAGGGCAAGAGGAAGAAGCGCGCTCCGGCCACGAACTAGCCTAGGCGTCCTCGGACCACTCCGACAGCGCGGCGATGGTGCCGTTCAGTTCCGCCCAGCGCCGGATGACCGTCTCGGCGCCGGCCTCGGTCAGCGCGTCGGCATGGCCCGGATAGCTGTGTCCCGCGCCGGTGAAGCCGATGACGCGCATGCCGGCCGCCCTGGCGCCGGCGATGCCATGCACGGAATCCTCGATGACGAAAGTGTTCTTCGGGTTGGCGCCGAGTTGCTCGGCGGCGTAGAGGAATACGTCAGGCGCCGGCTTGGTCTTCTTGCTGGGAATGTCCAGCCCCGAAAAGATGCGGCCGGCGAAGAACGGCAGCAGCCGCACCTTCTCCAGCATGAATTCGACCCGTTCGGTGCGCGAATTGGAGCAGACGGCGCGCGGCGCGGTGACTGCGGCTACCGCCTCGCGGGCACCCTCGATGATGCGCACGTCTGCGCGCAGCTTGCGGTCGACCAGTTCCTCGGCGCGGTCGATCAGCGAGGCCTGGAATGGAATCTGCGACTTCTCCTCGACCCGCAGCATGATGTCCTTGAAGGTGAGACCGGCATAGGTCTCGGCAAGCTCCTCGGCCGAAATCTCGAATCCGGCCGACGTCAGAAGCTCGGCCTCGACCCGCGCGGCGATGATTTCGGAATCGACGAGCACCCCGTCGCAATCGAAAATGACAAGATCTGGCTGGGGCATGGCAATCCGGGAAATGTTGGGGAAAAGGCCTATTGGCTTAGAGCATGACGCCGAAAAGTGTGGAGCGGTTTTCGGAGGGCATCATGCTCTATTTCTTTGATCTAGGCGGCGCGGCATACACCAATGGACCGGCCTGCGCAAACCGCGTGAGCCGGGCGGCGAGCCTTCACCGAATGTTTACGCTGATCGGTAACCATAACAGCCAGTAAACCGTAACGCGTTCTTTTGGGTGTTTTGATGTCTGCCGTGCGTCTTATCGACGAGCTTTCCCAATCTCCCCAGCAGTCCGAATGGCTGGACACGATCCTGAAGGGCGATTGCGTCGCCGCGCTGGACAAGCTGCCGGAAAAATCGGTCGACATCATCTTCGCCGACCCGCCCTACAATCTGCAGCTCGACGGCGACCTGCGCCGGCCCGACCAGTCCAAGGTCGACGCCGTCGACGACGACTGGGACCAATTCGAGAGTTTCGAGGCCTATGATGCCTTCACCCGCGCCTGGCTGCTCGCGGCGCGGCGCGTGCTGAAGCCCAGCGGCACCATCTGGGTCATCGGCTCCTATCACAACATCTTCCGCGTCGGCGCCCGCATGCAGGATCTCGGCTTCTGGATCCTCAACGACATCGTCTGGCGCAAGACCAACCCGATGCCGAATTTCCGCGGCCGCCGCTTTCAGAACGCGCATGAGACGATGATCTGGGCCTCGCGCGACCAGAAGGCCAAGGGCTACACCTTCAATTACGAAGCGCTCAAGGCCTCGAACGACGATCTGCAGATGCGCTCCGACTGGCTGTTCCCGATCTGCACCGGCGGCGAGCGGCTGAAGGACGAGAACGGCAACAAGCTGCATCCGACGCAGAAGCCGGAAGCGCTGCTTGCCCGTATCATGATGGCCTCGACCAAGCCGGGCGACGTCGTGCTCGATCCCTTCTTCGGCTCCGGCACCACTGGCGCCGTCGCCAAGCGCCTTGGCCGCCATTTTGTCGGCATCGAGCGCGAGCAGGCCTATATCGACGCTGCCAATGAGCGCATCGCCGCGGTGCGTCCGCTGGAAAACGCCGACCTCACCGTGCTTTCGGGCAAGCGTGCCGAGCCGCGCGTCGCCTTCATCAGCCTGATCGACAACGGCCTGGTGACGCCGGGCGCCACGCTTTACGACGCCAGGAAGCGCTGGGCGGCGAAAGTGCGCGCCGACGGCACGCTGGCGATTGGCGACAGCGCCGGCTCGATCCACAAGATCGGCGCCGAAGTGCAGGGGCTGGATGCCTGCAACGGCTGGACCTTCTGGCACTATGAGCGCAGCGGCGGCTTGACCCCGATCGACGAATTGCGCCGCATCGCCCGCCTCGGCATGGAGCGGGCAGGGGCCTGAGCCGCCAGCCCCTCTTGAATCAACACCTCAACGGATCGCCGCAAGCGATTCAGTTCAGGCCGCAATCCCGAACCGCTGAAGGTCTGCTTTAAGCGTCCTGGCGTCGGTGAACAGCACCGACTGCCAGCCGGCGGCCCTGGCGCCGTCGACATTCTTCTGGCTATCGTCGATGAACAATGTGGCGGATGGCTCGAGACCGAACGCAGTCACGTGATGATCATAGATGGCGCGGTCCGGCTTGATCTGGCGGATGTCGGCCGACACGGTCACGCCGCGCGGCCGGTTGAGAAAGTCGAAACGCTGCCGTGCTTCGGCAAGCGTGTCGGCGGCGAAGTTGGTCAGCATGGTCACATCGTGGCCGCGCTCGATCAGGCCGAGCATGATGGCGACGCTGTCGTCATAGGCATGCGGCACCATCTCGTGCCAATGGCGGCGGAAGTTACGGATGTTCTCGGCGTGATCGGGATGCTCGGCGATCAGCAACGCCTCTGCATCTTCCCATGTGCGGCCGCGATCCTGCTCGATGTTCCACTCGCTGGTGCAGACATTGTCGAAGAACCATTTGCGCTCTTCGGCATCCGGTATCAGCCGGCTGAACGCAAGGTCCGGATCGTAATGGATCAGCACCTTGCCGATGTCGAACACGATATGGCGGATTTCGGTCATGCAGGCCTCTTTGCACTGTGCGGCGACGGTTTCTTGGTCGCGCCCGGTATCGCCACCTCGATTGCCTTTTTCATGACAGTCGGCAGCGCTTCCCCGGAAATATCATGAGCCAGCGACCAGAAATGCCCGTCCGGCGCGTCGCCTTTGACGCGGGCATGGAAGATTTCGAGTTCGAGCGCGAAATGGGTGAAGACGTGCCCGATCTGCCCGGCGCGGCGCCAATCGGCGACAAAAGGCGCGGCCTCGGCCGTCGTGGCGCCGTCAACCCGCGCTGTCCAGCCGGTGGTCGGCACCTCGGTCATACCGCCGAGCAAGCCCTTCTCGGGCCGCTTGCGGAGCAGGATGGCGCCGTCCTCGCGCTCGGCGACGAAGGCGGCACCCTTGCGCAGCGGCTTGTCGTCTTTCGGCAGCCGGACCGGGAAACGTTCAGGATCGCCGGTGAGAATGGCGCTGCAATCCTCGCGGATCGGGCAGAGCATGCAGCGCGGCCGCTTCGGCGTGCAGATCGTCGCGCCGAGATCCATCATCGCCTGGGCAAAGTCCCCGGGCCGCGTCTGCGGCACCAGTTTTTCGACCAGCGCGCGGATCTGCGGCTTGGCCTCGCCGAGCGGCGTTTCGATCGAATAGAGACGGGTCACGACCCGCTCGACATTGCCATCGACGACCGCCGCTGGCCGGTCGAAGGCGATCGCGGCGATCGCCGCCGCGGTATAGGCGCCGATTCCGGGCAATTCGCGCAGACCCGCCTCGGTGTCGGGAAAACGGCCGCCTCGGAGCGCCACCAGGTCGGCGCAGGCTTTCAGGTTGCGCGCCCTGGAATAATAGCCGAGCCCGGCCCACGCCTTCATCACATCCTCGGCGGGCGCCGCCGCCAACGCTTCGACCGTCGGCCATTTCTCAACGAAATTGCGGAAATAGGCTTTCACCGCCTCGACCATGGTCTGCTGCAGCATCACCTCGGACATCCACACGCGATAGGGATCGGCCCTTGCACCGCGCGCAAACGCAGCGGGCGTGACGCGCCAGGGCAGGTCGCGGTGATGCGCGTCATACCAGGCAAGCAGGCGGGAGGCGATATCCGGGGATCCAGCTTTGCTGGTATCTCCGGATCCGATATCGCCGAATGCGGCCTTCTGTGATGCCTTGCAGGTCTGATCGAGCGGTGCCATTGATCGGATGAGCTGGGGAACTGGAGAACGCACATGGCAGGGAAAAGGCGCTTCGGCAATCCCGTTCCGGTGAGCGATCTCGCCACCGAGATCCTCGACCCGGTGCTGAAGAAGCGCGCCGGTATCTCGATCGGGCTGGTGCAGTCCTGGGAAGAGATCGCCGGGCCGCGCCTGGCCGCCCACTCGCGGCCGGAGAAGATCCAGTGGCCGCGCCGCTTGCACGAGGACGATCCGTTCGAGCCGGCGACCTTGATCATCGCCTGCGAAGGCATGGCGGCGTTGCATCTGCAGCACGAGGCCGGCGAGGTGATCAACCGCGTCAATGCCTTCCTGGGTTTCAACGCGGTCGGCCGCATCAAGATTCTGCAAAAACCGGTGCTTTCGCAAAAGGCGCGGCCGAAGCCGGCGCCGCGCCCTCTGAGCGAGGCGGAGAAGTCGAAGCTTTCGGTTCTGGTCGGCCAGATCGAGGATGACGGCCTGCGCGCTTCGCTGGAGCGGCTCGGCGCCACGATTATGGGTGAAAGGAAGCCCAAAGGGTCGTAAGAAGCGTCATGAATGCGTCACCAATCTCGCGCATTCGTGATGCTTGTGATCAAGTTTCGCGATTGGATTGGGGATCGCGATGCCTTAATTCGCGCCAACTCTCGCCTTTTCTAGCCCTTGCATTGCAAAATCCAACCGATATCAGGTGATTCGCATGAACCGTGCCCCGTCTGGCAAAAGCTTGTCTCGCAGAAACCTTCTGACCGCGCTGGCTGCTGTTCCTGCGGTGGCGCTGCTTGCCGCATGCAGCGAGTCCGGCGAGGAGGCGAAGGCAGCCGATGTGAAGCCGGCCAACCCGTCGACGCCTGCCAAGCCGGCCGCCACGCCGGCGGCGGTCCAGGTGCCCGAGGCGCAGGGCACCGTGGACATGACGGAACTGCTCAAGCCTGGCGCGCTGCCCGACAAGCAGCTCGGCAAGGACGACGCCAAGGTCACCATCGTCGAATACGCATCGATGACCTGCCCGCATTGCGCGCATTTCAACGACACCACCTTCCCACAGTTGAAGTCGAAATATATCGACACCGGCAAGGTCCGTTACATTCTGCGCGAATTCCCGTTCGACCCGAGCGCCGAGGCCGGCTTCATGCTGGCGCGCTGCTCGAAGGACAATTACTTCGCCATGGTCGACGTGCTGTTCAAGCAGCAGCCGAGCTGGGTCGGCGTCAACAACACCAAGGAAGCGCTGCTGCAGATCTCGAAGCTGGCCGGTTTTACACAGGAGTCCTTTGAGTCCTGCTTGACGGACCAGAAACTTCTGGACGATGTGAGAGCAGTCCAGAAACGCGGAGCGGACGAGTTCAAGGTCGACTCGACGCCGACCTTCTTCATCAACGGAAAGACCTACAAAGGGGCGATGTCGATTGAGGAAATGTCGGCCATCATCGACCCTCTGCTCTGACATCCAGGCCGCGCCGAAGCGGTCCGGCTTCGGCGCGCACGCCTGTAGTGTTGGGCGGCGCGAATGAAATTTTCGCGCCTTCGCCTCCTCGGTTTCAAATCCTTTGTCGAGCCCGGCGAGTTCGTCATCGAACGCGGGCTTACCGGTATTGTCGGGCCGAACGGCTGCGGCAAGTCGAACCTCGTCGAAGCTTTGCGCTGGGTGATGGGCGAAAGCTCCTACAAGAACATGCGCGCGTCCGGCATGGACGACGTGATCTTCTCAGGCTCCGGCGCGCGCCCTGCGCGCAACACCGCCGAAGTCACGCTTTTCCTCGACAATACCGACCGCACGGCGCCTTCCGCCTTCAACGACGCCGATGAACTGCAGGTGTCGCGCCGCATCGAGCGCGAGGCGGGCTCGCTCTACCGCATCAACGGCAAGGAAGCGCGCGCCAAGGACGTGCAGCTTCTGTTCGCCGACCAGTCGACCGGCGCACGCTCGCCCTCCATGGTCGGCCAGGGCCGTATCGGCGAGCTGATCCAGGCCAAGCCGCAGGCCCGCCGCGCCCTGCTCGAAGAAGCCGCCGGCATCTCCGGCCTGCACACGCGCCGGCATGAGGCCGAGCTTCGGCTCAAGGCGGCCGAGCAGAACCTCGAGCGGCTGGACGACGTCGTCGGCGAGCTGGAAGGCCAGATCGAGAGTCTGAAGCGCCAGGCCCGCCAGGCGTCGCGCTTCAAGAACCTGTCGGCTGATATCCGCAAGGCCGAAGCGACGCTGCTGCATCTGCGCTGGACGCTGGCAAAAACCCAGGAAGGGGAGGCGCGTTCCGCGCTTGCCGTCGCCACCACACTGGTCGGCGACCGCGCCGCCGACCAGATGGCGGCGGCCAGGGAGCAGGGCATCGCAGCGCACCGGCTGCCGGACCTGCGCGACGCGGAAGCCGCCGCTGCTGCCGCCTTCCAGCGCCTGTCGATCGCCAAGACCCAGATCGAGGAAGAGGCCGGCCGCATCCGCGCCCGCCAGACCGAGCTCGAACGCCGCCTGCAGCAGCTCGACGCCGACATCGCCCGCGAGGAGCGGATGGTGCGAGACAATGCCGACATCCTGGAGCGCCTGCGCACCGAGGAAGCCGGGCTCAATTCGGAAAACGCCGGTGCCGCCGAGCGCGAGGCGACCACGCGCGCCGCCTTCGAGCAGGCCGGCGCGACGCTCTCGCAGAGCGAAGCAAAACTTGCCGCGCTGACCGCCGAGCGCGCCGAGGCGGCCGCCTCGCGCCACCAGATCGAGCGCTCGCTACGCGAGACTGCCGAGCGCCGTGATCGCTTCGCCCGTCAGCTCGCCGAGGTCGACCGCGAGCTTTCCGACATCGTCGCGCGCATTTCCGGCCTGCCGGATCCGGCCGAGAAGCGGCTGTTCGTCGAGGATGCGCTTGCCCGGCTGGAAGAGAGCGAGGCCGGTGCCATTGCCGCCGAGCAGGCCGTCGCCGAGGCCCGCACTGCTGAAAGCGCCGCAAGGCCTCCGCTGCAGGATGCAAGGGCCGAACTGGCGCGCATCGAGACGGAAGCGCGCACGCTGGCGAAGATCCTCAATGCCACCAGCGGGGGCGATCTTTTCCCTTCGGTGCTGGAGCAGATCAGTGTCGAGCGCGGCTACGAAACCGCACTTGGCGCGGCCCTTGGCGAGGACCTCGACGTTCCGCTCGACCGCAGCGCTCCGGTACATTGGGGCGAAAGCTCGGTCCAGCCCGGCGATGCGTCGCTGCCCGAAGGTGTGAAGAGCCTGGCCAGCGTCGTTCGCGCGCCGGCGCAGCTTGCCCGCCGCCTCGCGCAGATCGGCATCGTCGACGCCGTCGACGGCCGCCGGTTGCAGGCGCTTCTGGCCCCCGGCCAGCGGCTGGTCAGCCGCGATGGCGCGCTCTGGCGCTGGGACGGCTTGACGGCGAGCGCCGACGCTCCGACCGCCGCCGCGCTGCGGCTGGCGCAGAAGAACCGCCTGGCGGAGCTCGATGCCGAAGCCGTGCAGGCGACGCTTGTCGTACGCGAGGCCGAGGAGGCGTTGACGCATGCCGAGCAGGCGATGCGCCAGGCAAGCGATGCCGAGCGCAATGCGCGCCAGGCCGGCCGCGACGCCCAGCATGCGCTGGATGCGGCCCGCAACGCGCTGGCCGAGGCCGAGAAGGCCGGCGGCGAGCTGTTGAGCCGGCGCGCCGCGCTTGAAGAGGCACGCGCTCGCATTGTTGACAGCCATGAGGAGACGCAGGCCGCTTTCCTCGAAGCCGAGGCGATGTTGCAGGACGCGCCCGATCTTGGCGACCTGCAATTGCAGCTCGAACAGGCCTCCGCCAACGTCTCGCGCGACCGCGCTACGCTCGCCGATGCGCGCGCCGTGCATGAAGGGCTGCGGCGCGAAGCCGAGGCGCGCATGCGCCGGCTGGACGCCATCGGTGCCGAACGCAAGAACTGGCTGGAGCGCGCCGAGAATGCCTCGACGCAGATCGCGGCCCTTGGCGAGCGCAAGGCCGAAGCCGAGGCCGAGCGCGAAAGGCTGGCCGACGCGCCGGACGAGATCGACGCCAAGCGCCGCGCCCTGCTGACGCAGCTTTCCGAGGCCGAAGCTTTGCGCCAGGCGGCGAGCGACCGCCTGCAGGAGGCGGAGAGCAAGCAGGCCGAGCTCGACAAGGCGGCCACCGCCGCCATCCAGTCGCTCGCCGAATCGCGCGAAACCCGCGTCCGCGCCGAGGAGCGGCTCACCGCGGCGGATGAACGCCGCGCCGAGGTCGAGGCGCGCATCCAGGAAGCGCTCAACACGCCGCCGCGTCTGGTCATCAAGCATACCGGCCTCGAAGCCGACGACCCGATGCCCGACATGGCCGAGATCGAACGCCAGCTCGACCGATTGAAGATCGAGCGCGAGCGGCTCGGCGCCGTCAACCTGCGCGCCGAGGAAGAGCAGAAGGAATTGTCGGAGCGGCTGGAGACCATCGTTTCCGAGCGCGAGGACATCATCGAGGCGATTAGAAAACTGCGCCAGGCGATCCAGAGCCTCAACCGCGAGGGCCGCGAGCGGCTGCTGTCGGCCTTCGAGGTGGTCAACGGCCATTTCCAGCGGCTGTTCTCGCATTTGTTCGGCGGCGGCACGGCCGAGCTGCAGTTGATCGAGTCCGAGGATCCGCTGGAGGCGGGGCTGGAAATCCTCGCCCGTCCGCCTGGCAAGAAGCCGCAGACCATGACGCTGCTTTCCGGCGGCGAGCAGGCGCTGACGGCGATGTCGCTGATCTTCGCCGTGTTCCTCACCAACCCCGCGCCGATCTGCGTGCTCGACGAGGTCGACGCGCCTCTCGACGACCACAATGTCGAGCGCTTTTGCAATTTGATGGACGAGATGTCGAAGACCACCGAAACCCGCTTCGTCATCATCACCCACAACCCCATCACCATGGCGCGCATGGACCGGCTGTTCGGTGTCACCATGGCCGAGCAAGGCGTCAGCCAGCTGGTCTCGGTCGACCTGCAAGCGGCCGAGGCGATGCGCGAGGCGAGCTGAGCTCGCCTTTCTCACGTTCAACGACCAATCCTAGTTCTCCGGCGCCGTCGCCGGCGCCGTATAGCGGCGGCGCACGGCGTCGATCACCAGCTTGCGGCTCTCGTCGGCCGACAACGCCTTGTTCTTCTCCGCGTCTGCTGTTTCGTTGGCGAGTTCCTTGTCCCTGATCTGCTGGCGGAACCATTTGGAATAATCGCCGGCGCGCAAATGGTATTCCCATGTCTTGTCGTCGATACCTTCCGCCATCTGGGCGAAGATGATGAGATTGTGAGCTCGCAGATTCATCGCCTTCTTCGGCCCGGTGAAATAGAAGCTGCCCGCCTCGTCGAGCTCGCCTTCGGCATATTTGCGGCTGTGCCGCTTCAGCGACTGGTCGGGCTCGACCGCCTTGACCGTGAACGGCTTTTTGTCGTCATGCGGCCGCCAGAACAGCACCCGGTCGCCCTTGGGCAGCGGAATGTCCTTCGGCGCCTGGAGCCCTGTTTCCTTGCAGAAGGTCTTGATCACGCCCTTCGCGTTGGGCCCAAGCGCAATCACCGCCGTCACAAGGCCGAGCGCATCGGTCGAGATTGCTTCCGGATGGACAGTGATCAGCACCGTGCCGGGCAGCTCGATCGAAAGCACGGATCGCGTATCTCCGCGTCGCTTGGGCATCAAATGATGCGCCTCGTCGATGATCAGCCAGTGCGGCCTTGCCGTGCGATAGCGGACATTGCCGAGGCCGGGTAGCAATTCGGCGAAGAAATCGGGACGCTCATCGACCTTCAGCGCCAGGCCGTTGACCACGACATTGTTCTGCGGTTTCTCGATCAATTCCAGCAATTGTTCCTTGTTCGGCGCGGTCGAGCCGTTGCCGAGCGGCACCGCGCCTTTCAGTCCGTCATAGTCGCCCTCGGGGTCGAAAATGCAGAATTGCAGACCTTTTTCGACCAGCCGCTCGGTGAGCGCCGTGGCCAAGGTCGATTTGCCGATGCCCGAGCTGCCGGCGATCAGCACTGTTTCCATCGGCGACAAGTAGATGTCCTTGCCGCGTGAGGTCCCGAGCAGCACGCCGCGCGAGCGCTTTTTGGCCAGCGGATAATCGCGCTTGGTCAGCTTGCGGATCAGTTCCTCGACGCCTTTGCCGCGCGGCGCCTTGGTGACAAGGTCGGCGGTTTCCTTGACCGCGGGCAGCGCGTTGGCCACCGCGACGCTGCAGCCCGAGGCCCTGAGGAAAGCGTGGTCGTTCTCGGCGTCGCCGACGGCCACGACATTATGCGGCGACAGCTTCAGGTCCTCGAGCGCAGCCGCCAGTCCGGTTGCCTTGTTGATGCCCGAGGGCAGGATCATCACCGCGCCCTTGTTGAAGATGATCTCCAGCTCCAGCCCGAGCTTCTTGATGACGTCGAGCACCGTCACCTGGTGCGGCTCCCAGGTGGCGACGATCGAGCGCCCAACCGACAGCGGCTTCACGCCGCGCTTCTTGAGCCCGTCGATGAGATCGACGGAAGGCGAGGGCGAGATCGTGCGTTCTTCCTCGCTGGCCGGCGTGTAGATCAGCGCGCCGTTTTCAGCGACGACCTTGTCGAACAGGAAAAGTTCGGGAAAAACCTCCTTGAGGTCGGGCAGTTCGCGGCCGGTGACCAGGATGAGCTTGCGCCCCGATTTCTTCAGCTTTTCCAGCGCCGAGATCGTGCTGGCCGTGACCAGGCCATCATGCGCCAGCGTGCCGTCATAGTCGGTGGCCAATGCCATGAAATACATCGGTTTAACCTCTCCGCCGGCTGTTTTTCGCGCCCGCCGGGAGTATCCGGCTTGGCGGACAACAACGCCTGGAGGCGGAAAAGGTTTAGGTCGAGCACTGGATTTCTCGGGCCGGCGCTAGGCCGTCGCGCATCGCAGCGACTCGCCCATGCGAACGAAACGATCGGCCACGAAGAGCTCAATCCGCCCACTTGCCGTACGTCGACGCCTTCGTTACTGCGATCTGATGGCGACGCACAAGCTTACCAACACCACTTGGCACAATGTCCTCGGTACGATCGCGCCGGCGCTCACAATTGCATCCGGCGATGTCGTGAGGACGGAAACGCTCGACGCTCAGGGCTTCGACAAGAACGGTGTGCAGCGGTCACGAGGGCCGAACCCTATGAACGGCCCGGTCTTCGTGACGGGAGCCGCACCTGGCGATGCGCTGCGTGTGGAGATCCTGCGCATGGACCCGATCCGCTCTTCCGGCTGGACGATCTCGTCACTGGCTGCAAACGTTGTCGATCCGGAGGCTAGTCGTGGGCTGCCTGCAAGGGACAAAGTCACTTGGCAGATCGACCTGGAAGCTCGAACTGTGGTGTTGCAGGAGCCGCCGCCAGGTCTCGAGCACTTCATTTTGCCGGTCGAGCCGATGATCGGCTGCTTCGGCGTGGCGCCATCGATGGGCCAGGCTTTCTCCACCGCGACCAGCGCAGAAAATGGCGGGAACATGGATTACCGCGGGTTTCGGCCCGGCGCGACCGTTTGGTTCCCCGTTGCCGTAGAGGGTGCGCTCTTCTTCGCGGGCGATTGCCATGCGGCGCAGGGCGATGGGGAGATCGTTGGAACCGGGATCGAAACCTGCTTTGAAGTTGAGCTTCGCTTGACTGTGGAAAAAAACAGACGGTTGACATGGCCTCGTGGCGAGAACGAGACCCACATTTTCTCTGTTGGTAATGCTCGTCCGCTTGATCAGGCCCTCCAGCACGCGACCACGGATATGTTCGACTGGTTGACCAGTGACCACGGCTTGTCCGCCGCTGCCGCATCGCATCTGATGGGACAGGTTGTCCGGTATCACGTCGGAAACGTTTTTGACCCTGCCTATACGATGGTTTGCCTGATCGAAAAGCGATGGCTTCGGGCCTCCACCGGCTGACGGGAGCAATTCCAGGAAAAGCGTGAGCGGTTTTCCGTTCGGAATTGCGTCAAAACAAAGAGGTAGGGCGGTTCGCTGTTTCCGTGAAACCGTGAAACGCACGAGTGCAAGCCACGGCGCCAACAACCATACCATCCGTTTTGACTGGCCGATGGCAGTTGGCTGGGGCGCCAGGATTCGAACCTGGGAATGTCGGTACCAAAAACCGATGCCTTACCACTTGGCGACGCCCCAGCAGGCGGGGCATGCCCGCTGCGCGCGGCCTTATAGGACGAGGCGGAGCAAAGCTCAATGCCGGCTGTGCATGAAACACGACGGCAATTCGTCCCGGCTGCTCAGGCGCGGCGATTGATTAGCCGAAGATAGAGCTCGGCATAGGCTCGTCCCATCTTGTCGGCGGTGAAGAGGTTGGAAAACCGCTCGCGCGCCGCCCGTCCCCATTTTTCCGCTTCCTCGGGCGAATCGAGCAGGCGGTCGATCGCTTCGGCAAGGCGGGCGGGATCGGAAGGCGGGACGATAAGGCCGGTGACGCCGGCCTTATTCACATAGGAGGTTCCGGTTCCGATCTCGCATGAGATCATCGGCTTGCCGCACATCGCCGCTTCCGCCAGCGAGACGCCATAGGCCTCGGAACGCTGGTTTGAGGGGAAGACGAAACCGCTGCAGGTGTGAAGCAGGGCCATCTTCTGTGGTTCGGAAATTTCACCGAGGAAGATGACGTTGTCGCGGCCGAGTCTTTCGGCCTGGCGTTTCAACTGCTGCCCGATCGGTCCCGACCCGGCGATGACGATCTTGCACCGCACCCGGTCCGCGGCCTCGACAAGGATATCCAGCCCCTTATAATAACGCAGCACACCGACGAAGAGCACGAAAGGCTCCGACACCATCGATTGGCACCAGGCGTTGTCTGCAGCCGTCGGCACGGGATAGGCGCTCTGGTCTATGCCGATCGGGATGACCTGCGATTTGGCCCTGAATTTTCTCAGCGTCGCGCTCGAGCCCAGATAATCGGGCGATGTCGCCACGATCGCGTCGACATCGCCAAGGAAGCGCTGCATCAGCGGATTGTAGAACGGCAGCAGCAGGCGCTGCTTGACGATATCGGAATGGTAGGTGACGACGGCCGGCTTGCCGTGGCGTGATCTGAGATGCGCTATGTCCATGACCGGCCACGGAAAATGGTAGTGCACCAGGTCGGATTGCCGTGCGAGCCTGTCGAATTTACGAAAAACCTCGCGCGAAAACCCTGTCGATGCCAGCTCGAAATCGAGCTTCGCTTTGACGGCTATATGGCCGTCGATCCGCCCGGTGTTTTCCTCAGGCGCGCTGCTCAGTGACAGCACCTGCGTTTCGATGCCATAGCCGGCCGTGCTTTCGGCGATGGCATGGATGGTCCGCTCGACGCCGCCGAAGCTGTCCGGCCAATATGTCTTGAAGAAATGCAGGACTTTCAAACAGGCGTCTTTCGTCTTAACCGGATGGCCTGCTCGAAGATATGCCGCATGCCTTCGGCGTGATTCTTCCAGGTGAAGCGCTCCACGTTGCGGCGCGCGCCGGAAGCAAGCTTTTGGCGCGATTGCGCATCGAGGCAAAGATGACGAAAGCCACTGGCGATCGCCGCAGCATCGCTGGGGTCGACCAGAACGGCGCCTTCGCCGGCCACTTCCGGCATCGACGACGTGTTCGACGTCAGCACCGGTTTGCCGTAGGATTGCGCCTCGACGATCGGGAAGCCGAAGCCCTCGTAGAGCGATGGCATGGCCAGAAAGAGGCAGTTCGCATAAAGCGTCGACAGCACGCTGTCGTCGACGAAGCCGGTGAAGAAGATCTGTTCCTCGAGGCTGCCGCGGCGTACCTCGTCCGCCAGGCCGGTTTGCTTCCAGCCGGTGCCGCCGACGATGACGAGATCGCAGCCCGAGCGGACGCTTTCAGGCAGCAACCCGTAGGCCTTGATGAGGTTGCCGAGGTTCTTCCGGGGCTCCAGCGTGCCGACGAAAAGCGCGTAGGGTCTCGCGATGCCGAGAGGCGCTAGGCTGGAAAAGCCGCCCGGCGCGGGCAGGGGCGTGGTGCCGGGAGCGATCGTGCGGATCGGCGTCTGCAGCCACGGAACCGCTGTTTTTAACGCGCTTGCCGTGGCGTCGGAATCGGTCACCACGACATCGGCCCGGCGTAGCGCGGGTTTCATCAGCAGGCGCTCGCCGAGCAAAGTCCGCATACGCATGGTTTCCGGCGCATGCAGCCAGACTAGATCGTGGATGGTCACCACCCGCGCGATCCGGCTGTCCAGCACCAGCGGCAGGCGGTGGGACGGCCCCCAGAAAACCTCAACCGCGTCGCGCGCGGCCCAGGCCGGCAGGATCGCTTGCCCCCACAAGGCCCGGCCTGAAAGCGATCGGTATCGATCCGTCCGCAAGGTAACGGCGCGCGGCAACTCGTAATCGGCATTGATCGGGGCCGGAGCGTAGACGCAAACCTCCGCGCCGAGTCCCGACAGCGCCTTGATCGACTTGTGGACGAACCGGCCGATACCATCCGTGGCCGATAAGAGGTTCCTGCCGTCGACGCCGATTCTCAAAATCGTCTCTGGAAGCGAGTTATATTAGGAATTTCGGATGCTTGCACTGTGTGACCAAGGGCCAGTTTTGAATGCTTCTTCCATTTCGACTCTGTCGCGAGCCTACTCCAAACATACATCCGGTCAAATCAGTCGGATTCGAAGGGAAGAGGCGAACTCTATCTGGGAAAAATTCTTGCGCCTCAGCCTCAGGATGGTAGATGCACGGAGTATCCGCCCCAAAACTCGACGAGTGCACAGCTGCCGAAACTTATTATCCAGATCCCATGCTACAACGAGGCGGAGACGCTTGCGACGACACTGGCCGATCTGCCGCGCGACATCGCGGGGTTCGACAGTGTCGAGTGGCTGGTCATCGACGACGGAAGCACCGACAGCACCGTGAAGGTGGCCGAGGAAAATGGCGTTGATCACATCGTGCGCCATACCAGCAACCGTGGCCTTGCTTATGCTTTCATGACAGGCATCGAGGCTTGCCTCGCGCGCGGGGCCGATGTCATCGTCAACACGGACGCGGACAACCAGTATTGTGCCGAGGATATCCCGTCGCTTGCCAAGCCCGTACTCGAAGGCCAGGCGGATATGGTCGTCGGTGCGCGTCCAATATCCGAGATCGAACACTTCTCGCCACTCAAGAAGCTTTTGCAGAAGCTGGGCAGCTGGGTGGTCCGAGTGACCAGCAAGACCGACGTGCGGGACGCCCCGAGCGGCTTTCGTGCGATATCGAGGAACGCCGCGCAGCGGCTGATCGTATTCAGCAACTACACCTACACGCTGGAAACCATTATCCAGGCCGGGCGCAAGAACATGCGCGTGGTTTCCGTGCCGGTCCGCGTCAACGGCGACTTGCGGCCGTCACGGCTGGTCAAGAGCATCCCCTCCTATCTGAAGCGTTCGGTCTTCACGATCGTGCGCATTTTCGTCATCTATCAGCCGGCGCGGTTCTTCGGTGCCGTGGCGGCCGTGCTCTTCGGACTGGGCTTCCTGATCGGGTTGCGCTTCCTTTATTTTTATCTGACGGAAGGCGTCAGCGGCCATGTTCAATCAGTTGTTCTGGCGGGCGTGCTTCTGACCATGGGCTTCCAGTCCCTTCTGGTCGCCTTCCTGGCCGACGTGATCGCTGCCAATCGCAAACTTCTCGAAGACATCCGCTACACACAGCGCGTCATGCAGGGACAAGCCGGCAACGAATCTTCTGCCTCGAACGAAAGGAAGGGCTGGACATGAAGGTGGCTGGCGGACAGGCAGAAGACGGCATCGTTATCGGTAACACCTACGACAAATATGGCACGCGAAACCCGATCGCGCGCCGGATGGTCGAAGGTTTCGACAACGCGCTTTCCGGGCTGGTGGCGAAAGTTAAGCCCGGCACTATTCACGAGGTCGGATGCGGAGAAGGATATTGGATCATCCGCTGGCTTGGTGAGGGCATTGACGCGCGTGGCACGGACTTCTCGAGACAAGTCATCGACATGGCGAAGGCGAATGCTCGCGGGCGCGACATGGATCCGGGACGTTTTGCCGTCCGCAGCATCTATGATGTCGTGGCAGAACGCGACAGCGCAGACCTGATCGTATGCTGCGAGGTGATGGAGCATCTCGAGAAGCCGCAACAGGCGCTGCAGGCGCTGCAGCGTATAACGACTTCGGACCTTATCCTGAGTGTGCCTCGCGAGCCGCTTTGGCGGATCCTCAATCTGGCGCGCGGCAAATACGTGTCGGCGCTGGGAAACACGCCGGGTCATCTGCAGCACTGGTCGCAGGGCAGTTTCGTCTCGCTGGCGTCCCAATTTTTTGAGGTCGTCGAGGTCGTGTCGCCGCTTCCGTGGACGATGTTGCACTGCAAGCCGAAGAAAAGGCATTGACGATGGCGCTTGGCCCGCGTGCCAAGACCTGGCTTGGCCGCATTGGGGCTTTCCTGGGGTTGGCCGGTGTCGTGTTCGTGGGGATCAGGCTCCACGGCTACGCCGGAGAGATCGACTTTCGCCGAATGGGAGCTGGTAGTTACGCCGCCATCGCGGCCCTGGCGGGCGTCTATGGAGCGTCCAACCTGCTGCTGGCTCTCGGCTGGCGGCACCTCATGCATCACGCTGGCGTTCAGGTTTCACGGTCTTGGGCCGTTCGCGCTTACGCTGTCTCGCAATTGGCCAAATACGTTCCCGGCAATATCTTCCAGTTCGCGGGACGGCAGGCGATCGGTCTGGCGGCCGGTATCGGCAACGGACCGCTGGTCAAGTCCACCCTTCACGAACTTGCCTTTCTCGTCGCCGGTGGGGTTCTCTTTTCGCCACTTGTGTTGCCGCTGGTCCTGACCGGCCTGCCGAATTGGCTCGGGTGGATTTCTTTCATAGCGGCAGTGGCTATCGTGCTTTGCGTGGCCGTTCGTGCCGGCGGTGCGGATTTTGGCGCGGCCGCGGTCTTCTATCTCGCCTTCCTGGCGCTCTCGGGTGTGGTCTTTGCCGCGGCCTGCGATCTGGCGGGGGGCACCGGCCGCGTGGCGCTCTACCCTGCAATAGCCGGCGCCTATGTGGTTGCCTGGCTCGTGGGTCTAGTCACGCCGGGCGCGCCGGCAGGCATAGGCATCAGGGAGGCGATCCTGCTCGTCCTTCTCGGCGGTTTGAGCACTGGTCCGATCATCCTGCTGGCGGTGGTGATCGGGCGGATCATCACTGTGCTGGGCGATCTTCTTTTTTTTGCCGGCGGGCAGATCGCCGGGTATTTCTATCGAACAGGCGATGAACGAGGCTGAAGAACGCAGCAGATCGTTGGATGATGCTGGCCGTTCAGGGTAAATCACGAGAGGCGACGACAATGCTCAAGACCGCTGCGCTCAGAATCCCGCAGATCAGGAGGTTGTGGCAGGATCGTGCCGATCTTCTGGCCCAACGCGATGTTTTATATCGGGAGAACGCGCATTTGCGATCAAGGGGGGCGGAGCAGGGCAGTATATTCTTCCACTACAACTGCGGTTTCGATGCGATGGGCACCATCAACAGCCATGCGCGGACCGACCTGCAGCCGGATCCGTCTTACGTGACGAATTTTCTTGGTGTCAAAATTTCACCCCGGTTCTTTCCGGGCATTCTTGACGGCAAGGCGGGGAGCATTGAGCCAGTGCCTATCCCCGCCAACTGGCATGCCGACATTGCCGAGTGGGCGGCCACGCTCAGAGCGGTCGACCTCGCGTCGGACCGGTTCCGCGTGGTGGAACTTGGATGCGGTTGGGGGTGTTGGCTGAACAACACCGGTGCCGCCGCGCGCCACAAGGGACTTGCGGTCGAACTGATCGGCATCGAAGGCGACAGCGAGCATGTGGCCTATGCCCACGAGGCGATGGCCGCCAATGGCTTTTCAGGCGGTGAGTACCGCATCATCCATGGCGTCGCCGCGCCGCAAAAAGGCGTGGCGCTTTTTCCCGTGGTCGAAAATGCGGGCGCATCCTGGGGCTCCGAGCCGATCCTGAATGCGACGCCCAGACAGATCCAGGAGGCGTCGGCGTCCGGCGATTATCAACGGCTCGATGCTTTTCCTCTGTCCGAAGTCGTCAAGAACGAGCCGGTCGATCTGCTGCATATCGATATCCAGGGCGGCGAGGCAGATTTCATCGCCGCCGCCATCGCCGATCTCAACCGGTTTGTCCGCTACATCGTTATCGGGACGCATTCACGCCAGATCGAGGGCCGGATCATGAGCACACTTCTAAGCCATGGCTGGAAGCTCGAGATGGAGCGCCCCGCCATTATCAGGCTGGCCGACGGGCAGCCGCAAATTCTGGTGGATGGCGTTCAGGGTTGGTGGAATGCCGGCACCACGTAAGGCCACGGCAACTCGCTGAGACACTTGGGGTTTCAGACTGTATGGGGAACTCTGGGTGGTATGCCGATCAATTTTACGCGCCTCACTTGAAGAGCGCGATCGCGGATGGTGGCGAATTCGTTGTAGCCATCAGGGTTGCCGCGCTCCCATTTTATCGATGTCCGTTCGTTCCTGATCGCGATCGTTCCTGCTTATCCAGCTTTTTCCGCGGCAGCCAGCGACGCGTCACCCATCAAGCGCAACTCTTTCTTCAGGTGCAAACCAATCGGCAGCAATCGACAGTTACGGATGGTCTTGACGATAGCGGCCCCGCGCCATACTGCAAGGCATGTTTGAATTTGAAAAATGGTCGCACGCGCGACCGACTTTGGCGGACGTTCGCTTCATTGCAGGGGTGCTTGCGTTCGAAGTGGCCTTCGTCGGCGCAGCCTCTGGCGGCGACGACATTACCGAAATCCTACCATCCTAGACCGCTGACATGTGGCTGTGGAACGTGGATTTACGGAAGCCGGCCGCCTTCGCCGGGCTGATGATTGTGTGCCTGCTCTTTCCTAGGTTCGGCCAAGCCTATCAAATCGCCCAGGTTTGGTACGATCAGAAAGAATACCTGACACTCCTGATGGCGGCAGATCAAGGTCAGGCGGCGTGGGCCACTGCACAAAATTATATGGGGCCGGGTTATCTAGCGGCGGTCCAGACACTCAAAAGCGCATTCGCGCTCGATTCAATTGGAGCGCTTGTTTTCCTCAACCGGGTTTGCGCGGCGGCGGCCATCGCGCTTCCAGCGTTCGTTTACGGTATGCGTGCGCCGTTCGATATCTCGCGTTTCCCCCTATCGACGGCGGTGTTCGCCATCTTCGTGACCTCGACCCTGTACCTTTATCAGTCGGGTGTGCCGTGGTCGCATTTTGTCGCGGCGCTTCCGGCAGTCGCTTTCGTCTTGCTGCTGTCGAATAGGCGCAAAACACCGATGGTTATCGGCGCGGCTGGCGCAGCCTTCGGTATCCTCGCGTCGATCCGAGCGTTTGAGGCGCTGGCGCTTGGTTCGCTGTTGGTGACCTACGCCATGGTCTGGTCGCTGATCAATTTCCGCAGGATTTCGAAGATTAGCCTGCTCGGTTCAGCCGCAATGTTTCTAGTTTTTGCTACAGTTGGCTATAGTTTGCACGGTATCGTTCTTGGTCACGTTCATGTATATACGCAATATGCCGGTGGCATGGATCCAGAGTCTTTCAAAGGATCGGTGCTCCGGATCAAGGATTTTCCGGTGAAGTTCGTGCAATTCTTCATTGATCCTTGTTTCTACTCAATCTGCAGCGAGGTTAATTATACGGCCGGCACGCCATTCATTTTCCAACCAGACCCGACACTGATGAACTGGTGGAAACCCTTCGCGCTGCAGATCCCGTTCTTCGTTGCGACGACGATTGTGGGACTGCCACTGCTACTTGCATGGCCCCGCGTGCTGAGGTCAGTCTTCACGGATCCGGTTCTGTTCGTCAGTATCGGTGGCGCCTACGGGATCACCTTCGTCTATATGTGCTTCATCGTCGGCGGGGGGGATCAGCTGAAGTACGGATTTGCGCGGGAACTCTTCACGCCGTCACTCCTCCTAATGATCGCCATTCTGCATATACTTGAGGCCGGATACCTGTCGCTCGTCAGGCGGGCAGTCGCTGTTTTCGCGATGGCGCTTATCGCGATCGGGGGGTTGCAAGTGGTCCCCGCGATCTATGGGTTTGTTCGGCTGGACAGCACCTATATCGCGAAGGCAACCGGCGAGCAGGATTGCAATGGCGATTCCTGCCATTTGAGCCTGCACTATTTCAATTCGGCCGGCGAAGAACTTGATATCCCTCTCGATGACCTAGTAATGGTCAAGGTCACCTGTGGCGACGAAACGACGTTCTCGGGCGTCGTTGATCCCGACGACTTTTCCTACAGCCCAAAGGACTGCGCCACAGGTGCTGTCGTGACAGCACTTTCCACCACTACCGGAATAACGAGACGGACACGCGATCTCGGCGTCGGCGCAATCATAACGCAAGCCGCACGCTGATCCTGCAACTAGCCTGCCTTGCGGGCGATCATGATCCAACCAATCGAGCCTGGCTCGGCCTCGAAATGCTCGATCTCGAAGCCGCATCGTTTTACGCATCTTGAGATGAAATCGGCGCTCCAGCCGCTTTCAAACCAGCCGAACTTGCGAATGCAATAGACGGACAGCGGGTCGGTGCGAATGCCCCAATGCTTCCACATATCGTTAACCGGTTCGCCCGCCAGCATCAGCTTGCCGCCGGCCTTCAGCCTGCTGTGGACCAGCGACAGCGTCTCCCATGGCTTAACCGCATGGTGCAGGCTTTCATAGTAGAGCGCGGCGTCATACAGGCTGTCGCCGGGAATGTCCTCGAAGCTGCCTTGCACCGCTCCAACTTTGTGCCCGATACGCTTCGCCCTTGTGTTGACCAGTTCGACGAAGCGCGGATTGATATCGAGACCGGTGACTTCAAGCCCACAAAAGGCCATCAGCTCGCAGCTCGTACCCCAGCCGCAGCCCATGTCCAGAACGTGATCGCCAGACATTAGTCCAGAATATTGAACAGCGCGCGAGACTCGTACCGTGTGTAGTGCTACCGAAGTGGGCGGAAAAAGCGTGTATGGGTTCGCGCCGGCAACATGGTCGGCCAGAATGAAATCGGTCAGCTCATTGGCTTGCTGGTTCAAGTCACGCACAGAGATTTCCTTATAAAGCTCAATCTGTTGCGCAACATATTCCTCGCCGAACGGATCCAGCTTCTGATTTACCTTAGTCTCAGGAGCATAATGAGTTCCACGCCAGAACTCATCGGTCTGAGGGGAGCCTGGCGGCCCAACATTGTCGGAACTTGCTACGAACGAATCGAGAGTGTTCCGCGTAATTATCTTCGTTTGCCGCCAGTCCTGTGTCGTCTTGGGGCTTTTGCGAGGCGCGCCGCTTTTTATGAGGTATTCGGGGGATTGTCGTAGACTCGCTCGAAACGCTTCGACGCTTGTGTGAGTGGCTAAATGCGCCGTCACCACGGCGTCAGACTCGGGGGAGCGATCGAGCAGTTCTTTGTAACCGGCGATGATATCGTGGCGTTCGATCATGCGTTCCGGTTTCTGCCCGACCCGCGACGTGGCGAGCCGGCCTTGGAGTCGCCGCAAGAACATTCGAGCCGTCCTCGTTTTTTTGCACGAGCGAAATTTAATGACCAGTACCAAGCACGATTTGCATCCACTGCCGCTGCCGTCAATCCCGGTCGCTCCTGTGAAGCTGCGGCCTCCTCAACATTGGCTACTAGACGCCCTTGCGTGCGTATTGGATAACGTTAATCGCCCGAGCAAGAGATATCTGGTGCGCAGTTCGAAGAGTTAAAATCGACTGATACAGAGATGGGAAATATGACGCGGATTTGGCGGTATTTAGGGATTAATCCAGGTTCCAAGATCCAGGGGTCGCCGGCCCCAGAAGAGAAGAGAGCGGAAAGCGCGATGCACGGTGACTTTTATTTGCCGACCGAGGTTTTTGCCAGAAGCGGGTCGGAGCCGTACATGGAGTATTCCCATCCGGTCGCAAGCGATTTTTATCATCCCCTATTTGGCGATATGCTGGCTAGGTTGGGTCACCCGTTTCAGATGCATCGCAAGCTTTGGGAGTATGCGTACATCGATTTTCAGCTGCGAAAGCTGAAGAAAATTTCGCCTGGAACCCGGGGTCTGTGCTTCGGTGTCGGTCAGGAAAAATTGCCGGCGATTTTTGCTGCCTCAGGATGTAAAATCATGGCAACCGATGCTCCACCTGAGATAGGCGAACATTGGGCCGGGTCAAAGGAGTATGGTAGAGACGTTATGGATTTGAATTACGATGGGGTCATTTCCCCAGATGAATTCAAGAAACTTGTGCAGTATCAAAATGTAGATATGAATAATATTGGCGAAGAATTAGCAGAATACGACTTTTGCTGGTCCGCTTGCTGCCTGGAACATCTCGGAAGCCTGAAACTTGGCCTCGATTTCATAAAGAACAGCATATCCACTCTAAGAGTGGGCGGTGTTGCGTGCCATACGACGGAGCTGAACCTTTCTTCGAACACAGAAACTGTGGAGACGGGGGGGACGGTCCTGTACCGTTTAGCGGACCTTCAAACGTTTGAGGCCGAAATCCAAGCAATGGGCCATGAGATGCAACCACTCCGAATTGCCGCTCCCGCTTCGCCCGTGGATCACCATATTGACGTACCGCCGTACCAGCACAATCCTCATTTAAAACTGTTGCTTGAGGGTTATGTCTCGACTTCGGTTGGAATCACCATTGTCCGGCGCAAATAAGCGGCTCTTCAATTTTACAAAGGCACACGTAGCGGGCTGCCAAACCAGGCCACCCCTTCTTGCACCAGTTCGATATCCATGAATTCGGCGCCCCGCGCTTTCCACTCCATCGGCACCAGAATCGGAAGAAGGATCGTCTCGCCCGGCGGCAGCACGAGCGGGATTGGCGTACGCGGATTGTCGTAAAACAAATCGCCGCCTTCGCCGTTGAGCAGATGGTAGCTTAGCGCTATCGCTAAGGAGCCGTCTTCCTTGCCGGCGCTCGACCAGACTTCGGGGCTGAGGTTGGAGACGGCGACGATCGCCTTCAGGGCCTTCGCGTCGTCGGTGGGGTAGGGACCCTCGACCAGGCGCAAGCGATGCTCTCTTCCTTCCGGCGGCAGCGGCTTGGTCATCTTCGTACGGCCAAGGTACGAAGGCGGTGCGAACGGCTTTGGCGAGCGCGGCTCGTAGGTCTTGTACCACCTGTCACCCAGCACCACGTCCCGCAACTGCTGCGCGCTTTCCGCCCAGGTCGGCCATGCCGCTGCGTGGTGTTCTCTCCCTTGCGGTGTTTTGTCGGTCGTAAATCGCCGCACCTGGTCGGCCATCGCTTCGGAATTGCCGGTTTCGAAAAAATAGGCTTTCGCGGCGCCCTGGCCGACTTCGCGGAAGACGGCTATGTCGCTTGCGATTACCGGTTTGCCGAAATGGCCCGCCTCCACAATGGGCAGGCCGAAGCCTTCGGCAAACGAAGCCGCGACCAGCGCGTCACATTCGGCGTAGAGCTGTTGCAGTTGGCCATCATCGGCCTTTTCGTGCCAGAAAAGGCGGTGGCCGAATTCGGGGTGGGAGCGGATGCGTTCGGCAAGGTAGGACACCCCCCAGCCCAGCTTGCCGACGATAACCAGCCGGTCTTGCCTTCCTTCCGACCACAGTTTTTCGAAGGCGGCGAGAGCGACGGCATGTCCCTTGCGCGGCTCGAGCGTGCCGACCATCAGGAATGAAGCCGCATCCTGTTTTCGCGGCGCCGAACCGGTAGGGGCCGGCGGAGCGCCGCCGAAATCGGCTCCGAGTTGCCAGTACCCGACCTTCATGCGGCGCGGGAAGTCGATTGCCTCCAAAAACGCCAGCAATTCGTCCGCGACGGCCCGCGAAATACAGATGAAAGCAGAGGAGTTGGAGAGGGCGGCTGAGAGCCAGTGCGCGAAAACAGGAGGCACGGCGGGGTTGCACATCGCCGGAGCGAACAGCGGTACGGTGTCGTAAAGGCAGGTTACGATGTTGCCGCCGCGAAGCCTGCACGCCCGCCATTGATGTTGGTGGATTGAGTAAAGGTGCCAAGAACTGTCAAGCATCAGCAGAGTGTCGTCGCCGACATAAACCCGATTGCGATCGAGCTTCTGCGGGACTCGAAGATTTCGACCGTTCAGTTCGTAGAAACCCGACTCGTCATCGCAAAAAACAAAGCCAACCTTATCCTGCTTCGCAGGAGGCGCCGCAGCTAACTCCCGGCAAATATTCGTGACCACGCGCTGGATGCCGGTTCTATGGTCGATGAGCGACGTGGCCGTGGCGTCGACCAACAGACGTTCCTCTCGCGAAGTCCACGGTTCCGCCAGACTGAAAACGGTCGGAGCCGTTGTCTCCAGGCTTCCCTCTTTCCTGAGCGTCTTGGCGATACGCTTTCTCGACGCTTCGATCGTGCTCACATCGGCTCGCCTGAGGCCCGCCAGACTTTCGATCGTTGTTGTGGCCGTCTTTTCCCAGGTAAACTGACCGGCCCGCTCCTTAAGCAAAAGCTTTGCTTGATGATGTTTCTTTTCCCTGACGGCAAGTATCATCGCATCCGCCAGTTGATCGGCTGACGCCGGGTCAAAAAGCAACTCCTCCTGCCCGACGACTTCCGGCAGCGCGCCGGCCCGGGCGGCGACTACGGGGGTTCCGCAATACATGGCTTCGAGCGCGGTCAGTCCAAACCCTTCCATCAGTGAGGGCTGGACGAGGAGCTCCGCCTTTTCGTAGAGGGAAACGAGATCTTCATCGGATACATGGCCAAAGGCCATCAAACGCTCAGGCGTAAGACCCAATTCCAGCCAGCGAGAGGTGAGGCCGCTAAGCAAATGGCGCGGCGCGTCGCCCGCCAGCACCAGGCTCAACCGGTTGTCCGGCCACCGCTTGTCTAAGAGCTGAAAGGCGTCGATCAGGGTCTTTACGTTCTTCCTCCCGTCAAGCGCTCCAACATACAAAACAAAATTACCCGGAAAAGCTAAACTGGAATTGGTCTGGCCATGCAGGCGAATGAAGCCCGACGAAATTCCGGCGGAGATGTTCTGGGATGGAACCTGCCCGAGTATGTCCTTGAGCTCTGCTTGCGAGAACGCGGAAATACAAAGGTTTAAGTCATACCTTTTGTGGGATTCGAGCCTTCTTTTATAATATTCTCTGTTGGGATTTGTATCGAGATACAGATCGCTGAAGCGGTATGGAATAGCATCATAAAAGATCGAAGCAATTGGCGCGGCGCAAAGGCGATCCGGAAGCAGGGGTACGCTGGGATCACCTGCCCCCTCGAACGGGCTGGTGGAGAGCGCAACGTCGGGTGCCAGGCAGTTGACATGATGGGCCAGCGCGAATTCGCTGTGGCGCCGTTCGGTCGTATAGCCTTCGATGGCCTCTCCCGACCGGGCAGCCCCGTGCCAGACGTGAATATTGTCGGGGGCAATCAATTCCCTCACGGCTTCCCTGGCGAGCAGGGCCTCGTCGGGCATCGCCGCGTTGAATGAAATCAACAGCTCGACCTCGGGGTGCTGCCTGGCGATGGCGCCGATGAGCTCCGTCACATAGCGCCCGATCCCGCGCAGGCGGCTCGCCGTTTGCAGGCACTGGCCGTCGACCCAAAGTCGCATGGTGGCTCCTATTGACGCGGCAGGCCGAGCAAACGGCGCCACTCATGCAACGTGGTCGGGTCCGGCTCGAGCGACCAGAAAGGCCGTGCTGGATCCACAGGGTGCAAGCGCGCGTGCGAGTAGAGAATAAGCTGCCGTTCGAGCGGCGGCGCCAGCCGCACAACACCTCGCAAGAGACTGAGGATCCTCGGTCTGCGCCTCACCCACAGCAAGCCATGATCCATGAAGAGCGTCACCCCTTGTTTGGGCGCGCGGCTCATCCGCATGGCGCGGGCCTTCACTGAACGCAGCGGCGCCGTCATCCTCCATGAGCTTGTGCGGGCAATGGCCTCCAGTTCGGCGGTCCGCTGGCCGAGCATTGCGAGCGTCGCGGCATGGCCCTTGCCGGTCTCTGCGATATAGTGATGGAGCCGGCCGATCTCGGTGTCCTTTTCCTCGATCGCGGCGACCTGCTTGGCGAAGGTGGTCCGTTCGGCGGCGTGGCTTTTCTCGGTCTCGGCGATATGGTGATGGAGCCGGTCGATTTCGGCGTCCTTTTCCTGGCCGAGCTTCTCGATCGCGCCAGCGAGCTCGGCATAAGCGGCTCGCTCGACGGAGTGGCCGTTCTCGCTCTCGGCGATATAACGGTGAAGACGGGCGATCTCCTTAGAGGCGTGAGCGGCACCTTGGTTCCGCTCGTCAAGCGCCGTTTTCAGATTGGTGATCTCGCCGTTCAATCTATGTGCGAAAGGTGAGTTCGACAGTCCACTCAGTGTGAAATCGTCGAAAATGTTGGGAGGTGCGCCGAAGACTGGTCTCAGATCGGAATGCGCTTCATGAAGATAGAAGCGATTGAGACCGTCGAAATAGACAAACGTATAACCCATCGCGAGCACGGCGGGTTCCCAATCGAAATAACTCTCGTCCCTCGAAAGTGGAATGGTGCTTTCGATGACGAGAACCCATGGCCTGACTGGAGATGGCTGCCAACTTGCGATGGTTTCGGCTTCCATGCCCTCGACGTCGATCTTCAGCCAGTGGATTTCCCGGTCGGAATAACGATCGAGCAGTATCGACAGAGGCAAGGTGGTGACTTCGATGGATTTAGATACGAAACCCATATTGGCGTGCATTGCCGCGATCTCGTCATTGCCAGTGCTGAGACCGGTTTCGGGAATTTCGTGGAACGTCGCGGTTCCCTCATGCCGCGCGATCGCGACTTCGAGCACCTCCTCGTCAGATCGCGCGACGCGGAGCTTTGCCGCATTTGACGATATCGGCTCGACATGGACGCCCCGCCAGCCATGTTCATAAAACGCCAGGCTGACTGAATCCACGATCGGGTCCTGGGCGCCGATGTCGATGTAGAAGCCGTGCTCGACAGACTTGAGGGCACGCCACAATATGACGTCTTCGAAGTTCTGTGCGTATGAGGTGATCATCGGAGCTCGCGAAACATCTGTTCCTGTTTCAAGCCGTGCCCCACGCCAAAATACGCCGATAAGACCTCGCTGGCAGGCCCGTCCATGCGCACGCGGCCATGCTCCATCCACAGAATGCGGTTGCAATTCTTCTGCAGTAACTCGCTAGAGTGGCTGGCAAGGATCAAGATCTTGGTCGTGTTGACGATCTCGCGCAGCCGCTTGTCGGCTTTCTGCTTGAAATCCTCGTCACCGGTCGAAAGCCATTCGTCCATGACCAGTATTTCCGGTCGGATAGCCGTGGATGTCGAGAACGCCAGGCGAAGCTGCATGCCGGACGAGTAGGTCCGGAACGGCATGTCGAGAAAGTCACCCAGGCCGGTGAATTCGGCGATATGGTCGAACTGCTCGCGCAATTGTTCCCGCCGCATGCCCATCATCGCTGCGCGCAGCTTGATGTTTTCGCGGCCCGTCGCTTCCGGATCGATGCCAAGCGAGATGTTAATGAGCGACACGCACTCGCCGTGTATCACGGCAGATCCGCTGGTCGGCCTGTAGATGCCGGATAACACGCGAAGCAGTGTCGTCTTGCCGGAGCCGTTGTGGCCGACGAGGCCGATTCGGTCTCCCTCTTTCACCGAAAAGCTCACATCCTCGAGACCGCGCACGATGACATGGCCGTCACCCCGGCGGTCGATTGCACCTCCGGTCGCGACGCTGAGTACCCTGTTCTTGAGAGAACGGCTGGCCGCGTTGAATACCGGGAATTCCACCGAGACGCCGGTCAGTTTGATGGAAGCCATGCTCAGAGCCAATAAGGAATACGATGACGGTAGCGGCCGAACAGCAGCAACGCCACGATCCAGCCTACGACTGCGAGCGCGATGCATACTACCCAACTGGTCGCAAATGGCACCCCGCCCAGTAGCGGATCCCGCACGACACTGATCAAATGGTAGAAAGGGTTGAGGTCCAGAAACAGGTGCGAAATGCCCTCTGGCAGTGTCCGTGCCATCCACATTACTGGCGTCAGGTACATCATCACCTGCAGCAGGTTCTGCATCACTTGCGTCATGTCGCGATAACGCGCGCACAAAACGCCGAGAATGAGCATGATCCACAGCAAGTTGAGCGACAAAATGACAAAGCCGGGCACAGCCAGGAAAACGTTCCATGTCGGAGCGCGTCCGACCACTAGGAGGACGATGGGATAGATGAGAATATTATGGCCAAGAATGATGGCGTTGCGATACTGCGTCCGCAGCACATGGGTGAACAGCGGCATGCGCACCTGAAGGATGATGCCCTCGGCCCCTATGAAGGCGGTGCACCCCTCGTTGATCGCGGTCGAAATGAAACTCCAGATAATCAGGCTGACGCAGATGTAAGGAAGGAACTCGTCCATTGGCGAGCGGAAAAGGCTGCCAAAGACAAACCCGAGCGCGCCGATCAGGACGCCCATGTTGATCGTCAGCCAAAACGCGCCCACGCGCGAGCGGCGATAGCGCTGGGCTACGTCCTGCCAACTGAAAGTTGTCGCCAGATAATGTTTCTCGAGCGCGGTGCCGATATCGGCGAATGCCTCTGCAAGGAAGCCTGTTCTGGTTGGCAGCATATATCCCGTTCGTTTTCTGCCCAGGCCCGACTGTGCGAGAGGTGCGATACATTATTGGCCGGGAGACATCAAGTTTGGTGAGCCATTTCTGCGACCGGATTTTGCGAGGCGCGTCGCAGACAAAATCGCATGGCTTATCCGACGATGGTCTTCTTACGGCATCCGCCTCGAACAGCTAAAGAGATTTCTTCATGTCCCACAAGTACGGGCCTGGCGCCCAATATCGGCATGAGCGCGGAAGGAGAATACGATGATATTCCGCCTCATGCGGCCCGGCTGGTTCGGCAGACGAACGCAGGCGCAGGACCGTCCAATTTACTTCCAGCATATTCCTAAAACAGCCGGCACTTCCATAAGGACTTGGCTACATTCCCACTACGGCGACCGGTTCTGCCCAGCAGGCCTTGCGGACGAGTTGGTGGCGCTTCCACCGGAAAAATTGCGCAGCTATCAGGCATTTGGGGGTCATTTTCATGGCTATCTCCAACCCTATCTTGGTCGCGACTTGATGACGGTCACCGTGTTGCGCGAGCCCATGGCCAGGACACGGTCCCACTGGCATCACGTCCGCCGTGTGCTTGTGCATCCCCATCATCCCAGGGTGAAAGGCCAGACCTTCGCTGAGTTTGTGATGGATGACCTCAATCGGGAGATGATCGAGGACTACCAGGCTCGGTACCTGATAAAACTGCCGCTGAGCATGGCGACGATGGCCACTCGCTTTTCCGAAGCCGAATACGCGCGGTTCGCCCTCGCCGTGTTGTTGGAACAAACGTCGCTGTCTGTGCTCAAGCCGGAATTGCTGGAGGGCGCCAGAACGACGCTCAAGGGTATGGCGGTAATCGGAACGACTGAGCGCCTTCATGATTTCCTCGTCGAAGTCGCCAATTTGGCAGATATCCCGCCGCCCACGGCCGAGGAAGTGCCTCGGGCGAACGTCACCGAACGAGACGGCGCCGAGGAATTGCCGGGAGAAGCACTCCGGAGGCTACGAGACCTAACGCGAATTGATCAGGAGCTATACGATGCAGCCATTTGATCTTCCGATACCAGGCTTCGTCGTTTAGTCGCGACACGGGCATTGCCGGCTCGATTTTCTGTTCCGCCCATTGGCCTCAGGCTGCGCCTATTGAGGGACGGATCAAATGACTTCTTCGTTTTTCGTTGAGGAAAGAAAACATGAGTGCTCTTACGCCTGAGGAGTTCGTCACAGTGCTATATCGTTGCTGTTTGGGCAGAGAGCCGGATCCGGATGGACTTGCAAGCTGGTCCGGCCAGATGCGCTTGCACGGCGATCCAACTGCGGTGCTCGCAGGTATCATGGCCAGCGAGGAGTTCCGCCTCAAATCTGCAGGGGATCGCGGAATCGAGACGCGGTGCGCTGCAATCGCCGACGGTGCGCATCGCGCTCTGCGCAGGCCGCTGCGCATTGTCGACGTCGGTGCCCAACTGCTTGGCGCCGGATCCAATCCATACGACCCTTTGGTATTTCATCCACCCGTGGAGATCATCGGCTTCGACCCGCTCGAGGAACGCCTTGTTGAGCGGGCTGAGGTCGAGGGACAGCAAGGGATCAAGCTGCTTCCCTACGCCATTGGCGATGGCGACAGGCATACGCTTTACATCAACAATGACGATGCAACCTCGTCGCTATATCCGCTAAACACGACATTCAACGCCTCCTTCAACCACCTGCGCGAACTGCACACCGTCGATACGCAGGCTGTCGACACAAGACGCCTTGACGACGTCCTTCCGCCGGGCGCTGTGGATTTCCTTAAGCTCGATGTGCAGGGCGGAGAACTGATGGTCTTGAAATCCGCCCGGCGGACCCTGGGTGGCACGGCCGTCGTGCATTGCGAGGTCGAGTTCGCGCCGATTTACGCTGGCCAACCGCTCTACCCGGAGATCCAACAATTCCTCAACGAATACGGATTCGAGCTGATAGACCTGCTCATTCCCGGCCGCTACCACTACGTTGCGCATGACAGTGGAACGGCCCAGGATCGGTTGCTTTGGGCCGATGCCGTGTTTTTTCGCGTGACCGATGACCCCGACACACTGCGCGCCCAGTCATTGATCGCCGCAGCGGTGTATCGCAAGCCCACACTCGCCGCACGGCTGCTTAGCGCCTCCGGCTGACACGCGATAGTCCAGGTCAGGCATCTGGGGATGCAGGCCTGTTCACGCCTTGGCCACCTGTGCACGGCAATCCGTCAGAATCGCTGCAAGCGTATCTTCGAAGCGATGTTCGGGTGCCCAGCCAAGCAGGGCCCGGGCGCGGCTCGCATCACCCACGATCGATGGCAGGTCGCTCGGCCGCATCCGTGACGGATCCCGCTCGGTGACGATCCTGACGCTGCTTTGCGCCAGCAGTCGATCGAGAATGTCTCCTATCCGCCAGGAAAGGCCGGATGCGACATTGAAAATGGTGTTGGGCGCCATATCTTTGCTATTTGAGACCGCCCGGGCATAGGCATCGGCGATGTCACGCGCGTCTAGGAAGTCGCGCCGCGCGTCAAGGTTGCCGACGCGGATGACTGGAGCGGCCAGGCCTGCCTCGATCCGAGCGATTTGCATGGCGAAGGCCGGCACGGCGAACGCCTCTGTCTGGCCCGGCCCGGTATGGTTGAAGGGCCGCATGCGAACACATTTCAGGCCGCGGCACGCCAGCGCGCCCACGGCAAGATCGGCCGCAGCCTTGGTCACAGCATAGTCGTCGATCGGGGCAAGTAACGTGTTTTCATCGAGCGGCCGTCCGGTATTGGCGCTTTCGCCATAGACCAGGCCTGACCCGACATGGATCAGCCAGCAATCCGGAACCTTGTCGAGGATGGCATGGGCGACATTGAGCGCGCCCTCGACATGAATGCGCCATGTGTTCTGCGGGTTGGCCTGGGCGGCGCCGAGCGCCGCGAGGGCCGCCAGGTGAATGACATGCGTCGGCCGATGACGGACAATGGCGTCATGGACGGCGGTCGCGTCGGTGACGTCCAACGGCTCGACCTCGCCGAAGGCAGGGTGCGGACCGCCATCCTTGGACGTGGCGACAACAACGACATCGGGACCGCAAATTCTGCGCAGCGCGTCGCAAACATAGGGGCCGACGAACCCGCTCGCGCCGGTGATCAGAACACGATACGTCAAGTTGCTGCCGACCATAAATGCGGGGCCTTCCTCTGCCTGGAGCGTTTCCATCGTTTCACGGAACCGGTGACCGCTCTATCTCTTTGTTTTGACGCAATTCCGGACGGAAAACCGTTTCAGACTTTTCCTTGAACCTGCTCTAGGTGCGACGGGCGGAATGACGCACGAGATCGGCGTCCATCATCTCCTTGATCATCTCTTCCAGGGAGATCGTCGCTTCCCATCCGAGCTTCGCCTTGGCCTTGCCAGGATTGCCGAGCAGGATTTCGACTTCCGCCGGCCTGAACAAGTCGGAATCGATCACAAGATGGTCATCCATCTTCAGCCCCACATGCTCGAAGGCGATACGGCACATGTCGCGAACCGTCGTCGTCCTGCCCGTGGCTACCACATAGTCGTCGGGCTGGTCCTGCTGCAGCATCAGCCACATGGCGCGGACATAGTCTTTCGAATGGCCCCAGTCGCGCTTGGCGTCGATGTTGCCCAGGCGCAGTTCCTTTGCCAGGCCCTTCTTGATGCGCGCGACGGCGTCCGTGACCTTGCGGGTCACGAATTCGATGCCCCGAAGCGGCGATTCGTGGTTGAACAGGATGCCGCTCGAAGCGTGCAGGCCGAAGCTCTCGCGATAATTGATCGTGATCCAGTGACCGTAGAGCTTCGCCACCGCATAGGGGGAGCGGGGATGGAAAGGCGTCGTCTCCGACTGCATCGGCTCCTGGATAAGGCCGTACATCTCTGACGACGAAGCCTGATAGAAGCGCGCTTCGGGGATTTCGAGGCGCAGCGCCTCGAGCACATTGGTGACGCCGATGCCGGTGACGTTGCCCGTCAGTATCGGCTGCTGCCACGAGGATTTGACGAAGGATTGTGCGGCAAGGTTGTAGACCTCGTCCGGCCTTATGTCGCGCATGGTTCGGGCAAGGCCCGACAGGTCCGTCAGGTTGCCGTCCACGATCCGCACGTCTTTCTCGATGCCCAGCCATTTCAGGCGTGTGGTGTTGACGTCCGCCGTGCTCGAACGCCGCGCAAGTCCGTGGACCTCATAGCCCTTCGCGAGCAGGAGCTCAGCCAGATAGGCGCCGTCCTGCCCGGTAATGCCGGTTATCAATGCTGTCTTTGTCATCAATGCTCTCAGTATGTTTTGGTGATTCTCTCCCAAGCCCTGTTGCGTCGCGGCCCGCCCCAGCCCTGCGGGCACCAATGAATCGCTATGCGCGACCGTATACGTCGTCGAAGCGCACTATGTCATCCTCGCCAAGATAATCGCCGCTCTGAACTTCGATGATCACCAGATCGATCTTGCCCGGATTTTCCAGCCGGTGCTTGTGGCCGCAAGGGATGTAGGTCGACTGGTTCGTCGCCAGGAACAGTTCCTGATCGCCGTTGACCACTTTCGCCGAGCCGCTGACCACGACCCAATGCTCCGAACGATGGTTGTGCATCTGCAGGCTTAGGCGCCGTCCGGGCTTCACTTCGATGCGCTTGATCTTGAACCGGTCGCCTTCCTCCAGAACCGTGTAGGTACCCCATGGCCGGTGCACCGTCGAGTGCAGCAGGTGCGCCTCATGTCCTGAAGCCTTGAGTCCTTCGAACAGTTTCTTGACATCCTGGACGCGGTCGCGGGATGCCACCAGCAATGCGTCCGGGGAATCCACGATGACCAGATCGTTCACGCCGACAGTGCCGATGACGCGCTTGTCCGAGCTGATGTAGCTGCCGGCCGTGTCCACCGTGTGGACATCCCCCCGTATCCTGTTCCCGCGATCGTCCGCCGGGGTCAGTTCCGCCATGGCGTTCCACGATCCGATGTCGTTCCACTCCATCTCGCAGGGAACCACCGCAAGATTGCGCGTCTTCTCCATTACCGCGTGATCGAGAGAGATGCGGGGCGCAAGCGCGAAATGCTCGGACGAAAGTTCGATCTTGTCGGACTGCCCGTTGTTGAATTGTCCCTGCTCATAGCTCGCGGCAACCGCCTTGAGGACGGCAGGGCAGTGTGCGGCCATAGCATCGAGCATGGTTTGCGCCTTGAAGCAGAAGATGCCGGCGTTCCAGAAAAAACTCCCTGACGCTAGGTAGGTCTTAGCCGTGTCGAGGTCCGGTTTCTCTACGAAACGGATGACCTTCTCGCCGTCGGCCTCGATATAGCCGAAGGCGGTGTCTGGACGGCTTGGCCATATGCCAAGCGTGGCGATCAGCCCTTGCCGCGCATGCTCGATGGCCCGGCCCATGACATTTGTAAATGCGGGCAGGTCGCCGATCATGTGGTCCGCCGGGAAGACGCACAAAATTGCGTCCGGACCCTGCGTTGTATTGGCGTGAACAACAGCCGCAGCAACCGCGGCGGCCGTGTCACGCGCTTCCGGCTCAAGAAGGAAAGTATGCGGCGGTATTGCCGGAGAAAGTTCGTCGAAATCGTCTTTTGTCAAGAAAAGATGATCCCTTGACGTTACCGCGACAAGCTCCGCGACATCCTTCAGCGAAGCGGCACGCAGCACGGTGTGCTGAATCAGCGAGTGCCCATCCGCAACCTTGAGAAAAGGCTTTGGATGCGACTGCCGCGACGCCGGCCAGAGCCGCGATCCGGCGCCGCCGCTGATGATGACGGGGACCACTTTCATTCGATAGCCTCTCGCTCGTCTGATACTGTGCTGTCCCGCGCCCGTTCCAGCGCCATTGCCACAATTTTGGTCGCCCTGTCATGGCTGGCGGCCTCGGCATAGCAACGAAATTCGGGGGCGTTGCCGGAAGGCCGCAGATGGATGATCTCGCCGCTGCTCATCCGTGCCCTGAGGCCGTCGGTCTCATCGACGTCCGTGACGGTGCCGAAGGGGGCAAGGAATTGCCGCAACGCATCGCGGTCGGCGAGCTTGCGCATCAAGCCGCGCGATGCCTCGACAGGGAAGTTCTCGAGCCGCTCGCTGGCGCAGACCGGAAGGTTCCAACTTTCGCGCAGGCCCGACAGCGTTTTTCCGGTCGATGCCGCCGTGCCCAGCACCGCCAGGATGGGCAAGAACGAATCCCGCGTCGGCAGCGCGGACAAGACCCTGCCGTTCACCTGGCAGTCCGACCCCAGAAGAACCCCGCCATTGGCTTCGAAGCCGACGACGATGCCGCGGGTCGATTGCGCGCCCTCCATGCCCGCTATGACGAAGGGGGACCCGACCTTGGTTCTCCTGACGTTGAACCCGAAGGCCTCGGAAATGCCTGAATTGGAGGTGACCGGCGTCACCACGATGTCGGCCTTGAGGAACAGCGCCGTCGCCAGCCCGATCAGGTCGCCGCGGAACAACTCGCCCTTGTCGTCGATGACGAGAGGGCGATCGGCATCGGCATCGGCCGAGAGCACGGCGTTGAATTTGAATTCGCGCACCCAGGCTTTCATCTTCGCCATCATTTCCGGGCCGACGGCCTCGGTATCGACCGGCACGAACGTTTCCGTTTTGCCTACGGGGATCACATCGGCGCCGTAGGATCGCAGAACCTCGACCAGCAGCGCCGCCGCAACGGTGCTGTGCTGGTAGACGCCGAGCCTCATTCCGGACAGGGCGCCAGGGGGGAGAATGCCGCCGACCCGGTCTCGGAAGGCCACGCGCGCCTGTTCGTGGGCGGTCTGCCACTCGGCGGGAGCCGGCGGCCACGGATACTGGTCCGACAGTTCAGCGACATAATGGGTGATCGCTGCCTCGTCCGCCTTGTCGATCTCGCCCTTCGGCCCGTAGAACTTGATGCCGTTGCGGTCGGCGGGGATATGCGATCCGGTCACCATCAGCGCCGCGGCGCCGTGCAGGCGGGCATAAAAGGCGAGCGCGGGTGTAGGGATGGGGCCGCAATCGACCGGCTGGAAGCCGGCTGCGGCCAGGGCCGCCATGCAGTCCTCTGCAATTGCCGGACTGCTGTCGCGCAGATCGCGTCCGACGAAGACCTTGCCTTGCTGAAACCCGGTCGACCGCAAGCGCCGGGCGAAACCCTCGGTATAAAGCCCGCTTGGCCTCCCAACCAATTCGGAAGCCAAACCCCGAACGCCGCTTGAGCCGAATTTCATCAGTCTGCTTTTGCCGTTGGAAGATCGCCGCTACTTATTGGAGTGAGCAAGACTGTCAACAGCAAAAGATACCTTGAAATCCGCGTCTTTCCTAATATCCCCATACACCCAGTTCGTTGCCGGCCGGATCTGTGAAATGAAACCGTCTACCACCGGGAAAGGCGAAAATTGGCTTGATGATGGTGCCGCCGGCACTCTCGACAGCGTCCAGCGTTTCCTCGAGGTTTTCGCAGTAGATGACCGGAAGCGGCTTGGCCGGCGCTTCTCCGGCATCCGCCTGGAAGCCGCCGTCGAGCCCTTCGGCAAAGGCGGCATAGGTCGGACCGTAGTCGGTGAACGACCACGAAAAGGCGGCGCTGTAGAAGGACTTGACGCTGTCCAGCCTGCCGCCTGTCGCCGGCAGTTCGAGATAGTCGAGTTTTCCGTTGAGTTTCATCACGCTACTCCACTATGTTCCCTTTATGTTCTATATCGCACCGCCCCCCTCCCGCAAGTCTTTTTGACGCAGCTTTTGCTTAATCGATTGTAGTTGCGATGCCCGCTGGGCCGGTGCCTTGCCTTTCGCACTGCAGCATCCTATCGCTCGGGTCGGGGAAGGCGGGGAACCGGGCAATCATCCGGATGTTCTATCTTCCACGAACTGGAGGGCAAGCATGACCAAGTGGGTTTACACCTTCGGCGACGGCGCTGCCGAAGGCCGTGCCGGCGACCGCAACCTTCTCGGCGGCAAGGGTGCCAATCTGGCCGAGATGTGCAGCCTCGGGCTGCCGGTGCCGCCCGGTTTCACCATCACCACCGAAGTCTGCAACGCCTATTACGCCAACGGCCGCACCTATCCCGACGCACTCGAGGCGGATGTCGTCTCCGCTCTCGATCATCTCGGCCGCATCACTGGCCGCCGCTTCGGCGACCCGTCGAAGCTGCTCCTGGTTTCCGTGCGCTCCGGCGCCCGGGCCTCCATGCCCGGCATGATGGATACGGTGCTCAATCTCGGCCTCAACGACGAGACGGTCGAGGCCCTGGCCGCCGATTCCGGCGATGCGCGTTTTGCCTATGACAGCTACCGCCGCTTCATCCAGATGTATTCCGACGTCGTGATGGGCCTGGACCACGAAGTGTTCGAGGAAATCCTCGAGGACGAGAAGGCGAGCCTCGGTCACGAGCTCGACACCGGGCTCTCGGCCCAGGAGTGGCAAGGCGTGATCGGCCTCTACAAGGCCAAGGTAGAGGAAGAGCTCGGCAAGCCGTTCCCGCAGGATCCGCGGGAGCAGCTCTGGGGCGCGATCGGCGCCGTGTTCTCGAGCTGGATGAACAACCGCGCCATCACTTACCGGCGCCTGCACGACATCCCGGAAAGCTGGGGCACGGCCGTCAACGTCCAGGCCATGGTGTTCGGCAATATGGGCGACACATCCGCGACCGGTGTCGCTTTCACCCGCAATCCCTCGACCGGCGATCGGCAGCTCTACGGCGAGTTCCTGGTCAACGCCCAGGGCGAGGACGTGGTGGCCGGCATCCGCACGCCGCAGAACATCACCGAAGCGGCGCGCATCGCCGCCGGCTCCGACAAGCCGTCGCTGCAGAAGCTGATGCCCGACGCCTTCCAGGCTTTCGTCGACATCTCCGACCGGCTGGAAAAGCATTACCGCGACATGCAGGACCTCGAATTCACCATCGAGCGCGGCAAATTGTGGATGTTGCAGACCCGCTCCGGCAAGCGCACCGCCAAGGCGGCGCTGAAGATCGCCGTCGAGATGGCCAGGGACGGGCTGATCACCAAGGAGGAGGCGGTCGCCCGCATCGATCCGGCTTCGCTCGACCAGCTGCTGCATCCGACCATCGACCCGAAGGCCGCGCGTGACGTCATCGGCATGGGCCTGCCGGCCTCGCCGGGTGCGGCCACCGGTGAGATCGTTTTTTCCTCCAGCGATGCCGAGGATGCCAAGGCGCAAGGCCGCAAGGTAATCCTGGTGCGCATCGAGACCAGCCCCGAGGACATCCACGGCATGCATGCCGCCGAAGGCATCCTCACCACGCGCGGCGGCATGACCAGCCACGCCGCCGTGGTGGCGCGCGGCATGGGCAAGCCCTGCGTGTCGGGCGCAGGCTCGCTGCGTGTCGACTACAAGGCAGGCACGCTGCTCTCGATGGGCCAGACCTTCCGCAAAGGCGACATCATCACCATCGATGGCGCCAACGGCCAGGTGCTGAAAGGGGCGGTCGCCATGCTGCAGCCGGAGCTGTCGGGCGATTTCGCCGCCATCATGGAATGGGCCGACGCGGCGCGCCGCATGAAGGTGCGCACCAATGCCGAAACGCCGCTCGACGCGCGCATGGCGCGCTCCTTCGGCGCCGAGGGCATCGGGCTGTGCCGCACCGAGCACATGTTCTTCGATGGCGACCGCATCGTCGCCATGCGCGAGATGATCCTGGCCGATACCGAGAAGGACAGGCGTGCGGCACTGGACAAGCTGCTGCCCATGCAGCGCTCGGACTTCCTCGAACTGTTCGAGATCATGGCCGGCCTGCCGGTGACGATCCGCCTGCTCGATCCGCCGTTGCACGAATTCCTGCCCAAGACCGAGGCCGAACTCGCCGAGGTCGCCGCGGTCATGAACGTGTCGGCGGACAAGCTCAGGCAGCGCACGGAGGCGCTGCACGAATTCAACCCGATGCTCGGCCATCGCGGCTGCCGGCTCGCGGTCTCCTATCCGGAGATCGCCGAGATGCAGGCGCGCGCTATCTTCGAGGCGGCGGTCGAGGCCGGCCACAAGGCCGGCGCGCTTGTCGTGCCGGAAATCATGGTGCCACTGGTCGGCCTCGTGAGGGAGCTGGAATATGTCAAGGCGCGCATCGACGCGGTCGCGCAGAGCGTGATGCAGGAGAGCGGCACCAAGATCGATTATCTGACCGGCACGATGATCGAATTGCCGCGCGCGGCGATCCGCGCCCATGTCATCGCCGAGGCGGCCGAATTCTTCTCCTTCGGCACCAATGATCTGACGCAGACCACCTTCGGCATCTCGCGCGACGATGCGGCATCCTTCCTCGAAACATACCGGCAGAAAGGCATCATCGAGCAGGATCCGTTCGTGTCGCTCGATGTCGACGGCGTCGGCGAGCTGGTGCGGATCGCGGCCGAAAAAGGCAAGGCGACGCGGCCCGGCATCAAGCTCGGCATCTGCGGCGAGCATGGCGGCGATCCGGCCTCGATCCGTTTCTGCGAGGAGGTCGGCCTCGATTACGTCTCGTGCTCGCCCTACCGGGTGCCGATCGCCCGGCTGGCGGCCGCGCAGGCGGCCGTGGCGGCGGCGAAGGGCGCTGCAAAACGCGCTTCCTGATGCATGTCGCCCAGAAGTGCGCAGCGGTTCTGGGACAACGACATGCATCAAGACAAAGACTTGAAGCGCGCGGCCTGAATTCGTTTCAGCGCGGCGCGCTCAAGGGGCATTCGGATACCTTACGGTTTTGTATGCAATGTCACGCGAACGTGCGCGTGACGGCCCTGAATCTCGACACCGTTTCAAGCGACCTTCCGACACCGAATTTATTGGTGTCGGAAAATCCATGTTGCAGATTTCCCCATCCGCTTACCGCTCGATCCTGATCCTGCAGACCAAGTTCATCGGCGACATCGTGCTTGCCTCCGCGCTGGCGAAGAACCTGCGGCTTCAATATCCGGGCGTCCGGATCGTGTTTCTTTGCGAAGCGCATTTCGCCGGCTTCCTGACTGCCCATGGCATAGCTTCCGAGGTCGTCCCCTTCAGCCGTGCCAAGATGCGTGGCTCGCCGCTCGAGCGGGGTCGCGAGCTCTTCCGCATGGTGCGCACATTGCGGCAGCACCGTTTCGACATGACCATCGACATCACCGATTCCAAGACCTCGCGGATCATTTCCGAACTGGTCAACGCTCCGGTCAGGGTCGGCTATTTTCCGACGGAGCGGCCTTTGCGCTGGCACGAGCGTCAACCCGCCAACGTCAGGATGAAGCCCTTCGGATTTGGCAAGACGCATTATCTCTACCGCTATCTGTCTCCGTTGGAGGCGCTGGGCGTCGATCTGCGCGTCAGGGCGCCGGCCATTCGCCCGCTGCCCTTCGAGACGACGCGCGCCCTGGCCTTGCTCGCCAGGCACCAGATCCGGCCAAACGCTTTTGTTGCGGTCCATGCCGGAGCAAGCTTCGTGGGCCGCCGGTGGCAGCCGGAGCGGTTTGCCGAGGCAATCGACAGGATCGTCCGCGAAACCGGCCTGCGCGTGGTTCTGGTCGGCGGCCCGGACGAGAACGAGGCAACCGACAGGATCATGGCCGCGGTCAAGACGCCAGTCCTCAACCTGGCAGGCACGCTGCGGTTGGAAACGCTGCTGGCGCTGCTCAGGGAGGCTCGGCTGTTTCTCGGCAACGAAAGCGGGCCGATGCATATGGCGGCCGCGGCCGGCACGCCGGTCGTCGGCCTGTTCGGCCTGACCAGCCCGGTTCGCTGGGCGCCGATCGGGGTGCCCAGCATTTCGTTACGGCCATCCATGCCTTGCGACTGCGTCGGCGGCGACCTTTGCCGCCGGACCGACCCGCGCAAGGCATGCTGCGTCTGGCGCCTGGAGGTCGATCCGGTCGTCGACGCTACGCTCGAACTGCTGGCGCGCACCGAGATGCTCCTGGAGGCCGCGGTCTGACATTCGCCGGAAAGTTGCCCGTCGGCGGCGCGCCCTTTTGGACCAATCCCAGGAAGGTATGAAACGTTGGGCGCGGCCCCTTCGCCTTTTCCGTGAAAGGCGCCTGTCGGCGCGCGAGTCACTCTGGTCCACGATCTTGCCATCTTGTATATGAGAGCCACGTGAAACAAGCGCATGACGGCTCCACATGTCGACGTCTCAGCCCAGCTTCGTGGACTCCGATCCATCCGGCGCCCGGACACGGGTGTCGCAGCTTCTCTCCGGCCCTGTCCGGTCGATCCTGATCCTGCAAACGAAGCACATTGGCGATCTCGTTCTTTCCTCCGCGTTGGCGAGGAATCTGCAGCTCGAATATCCCGGCGTGCGCATCGTCTTCCTCTGCGATGGCCGCTTCGCCGGCCTCCTCACGGCCAACGACATCGCCTCGGAGGTCGTGACATTCCGCCGTTCCCATATGCGCGGCACGCCGCTGCGGCGCACGCAGGAGCTCATTCTCACGCTCCTTAAGTTACGCCGCGGCCATTTCGATATGGTCGTCGACATCACCGACACGAAGACGTCGCGATTCATCTCAGGACTGGTTGGTGCACGGGTTCGCGTCGGATATCACCCGTCAGAAAGGCCGCCGCGTTGGCTCGAGCGCCAACCTGCCAATGTCAAGGCAAAGCCGTTCGGCTATGGCGAGCAGCATTTTCTCTATCGTTACCTTTCGCCGCTGGAGGCGCTTGGCATAGAGTTGCGTGTGCGGGATCCCGACATTCGGCCGCTGCCGTTCGAGACGACGAAAGCCTTGGCCCTGCTGGACAAGTTCTACCTTCGGCCGAACGCCTTCGTCGCGGTGCATGCCGGTGCAAGCTTCCCCGGACGCCGCTGGCAGCCGGAGCGCTTTGCCGCCGCGATCGACCGGATATCGGCTGAGACAGGTCTGGACGTCGCCCTGGTCGGCAGCCCGGACGAGAACGAGGTGATCGAAAAGATCCTGGCGGCTGCGAAGACGCCGATCGTCAATCTGGTCGGAGCGCTCCCGCTCGACACGCTGCCGGCGCTGTTCAAGCAGGCGCGGCTGTTTCTCGGCAACGACAGCGGCCCCATGCACATGGCCGCCGCGGTCGGCACGCCCGTCGTCGGCCTGTTCGGCCTGCAGAGCCCGGTCCACTGGGGGCCCGTCGGCGTGCCGAGCATCGCGGTGCGCCCGGCCATGCCTTGCGATTGCATCGGCGGTGACCTGTGCGAACGGCCTGACCCCAACAAGGCGTGTTGCGCTTGGCGCCTGGAGGTCGACACGGTCGTCGATGCCGTGCTCCAGCTGCTGGCGCGAACAGAGTTGGCGCTGGAGACCGCGGTCTAAGCGAAAGCAAATTTTCGCGATTGCTGCTTTTTGCGCTGTTTGCCGTCCCGATTTTCGCCTAGATGCGGGCTTTGTAGAGGCAAGTTTTGTTGGCGCGGCGCGGAGAATGCCCGAACGTGCCGGTTTGGAACGAATGATGGGCGTGCTTCGAAATTCCCTTTGCGCGATGGCGCTGTCGCTGTTCGCGGCGTCGGCGGTCAAAGCCGCGCCGCTGCTCGAGCCGACGCTGCATGTGAAGCCGCAGGGCCTCGAGGTCGGCGGCGGGCGCGTCGCGCTGACGCTCGATGCCTGCGGCGGCAAGACCGACACGAGGATACTTTCGGCGCTCGTCGACAACAGGATACCGGCGACGATCTTCGTTACCGGCATCTGGCTGAAGCGCAATGCCGAAGCCGTCGAGATCATGCGGGCGCATCCCGATCTGTTCGAACTGGAAAACCACGGCGGCCGCCACATTCCGGCGGTCGATACGCCGCAGAAGATCTACGGCATCCGCAGCGCCGGCAGCCCGGACGCCGTGCAGGCCGAGGTCGAATCCGGCGCCGCCGCGCTAGCCGGCGCAGGCGGGCCCGCGCCAAAATGGTTTCGCGGCGCAACCGCCGAATACAGCCCCTCGGCGATCGCCATGATCCGCAGGCTGGGCTTCAAGATCGCCGGCTTCTCGGTCAATGGCGACGGCGGCTCGCTGCTCGGCGCGAAGGAAACCGCGCGCCGCATTGCCGCCGCCAAGGACGGCGACGTCATCATCGCCCACATCAACCAGCCGACCCATGCGGCCGGCGAGGGCGTGGTTCAGGGGCTGCTCGCCTTGAAGCAGAAGGGCATGACCTTCGTGCGCCTCGACGATGCCGAGGGCATAGGCAACGACGGCACGACGGACTGAGTTGCCATGATATTCAGGTGAAGCCGGCCTGCGAACAGCGAGTTCCTGCGCTTCCGACCTTCGCCAGCCGAAGCACTCATGAATGGCACGTCAGTTAAGGTTACGGCCGGCGTAGGCCGGTTCTCGGAACTCGCTTTTGTCGGCTCGGCCTGACCTGAATCTCAAGGCACCTCTGGCGGGCCAACAAAGGCTCAGCCCGGCTCAGCCTCGACCGTTACCTTGCTCGTATAGAATGCGCCGTGATTGCGGATTTCGGCCATCTCGTCGAATGGCGTCTCATAAGCCCACATTGCATTTTCGCCGACGTCGCCGGCTTCGCGGACGCTCCAGTAGCTGGCATCCCCTTTGTACGGGCAATGCGTCGAGTGCTCGGTGGCGGCCAGCTTGTTGAAATCGATGTCGTCGAACGGGATGTAGAAGGCATCCGCGTAGGGCGGCTCCGACAGCACCTTGGCCCGGGTCGACCGGGCGATGACGGTATCGCCCGCGCGCACGATGACGCTGCCGCGATAGGGTTCGACGGTGATCGCCTTGTCCGGGTTGCGCTGGAAGCCGGGGGCGGGGTTGGCGAGCTTGTCCATGAATGGGTCTCCTTGGGGGAGATTTACATGTGTCGGACAAGCGCGTCGCGCAAGCCCGCGCGGCGCGAGGTGTCATCACCATTCATTGAATGTCTGTCACGCAGCCGTCAGGCGGCCGTCTTGAAGGCATCCATGAGGCTGGCATAGGCGGCGGCAATGCCCGCAACCGGATTGGTGCTTCTCGCCGCGGTTTCGACCTTCAGCGCGCCGCCGCTGGTCGGCAGCGTCAGCAGCAGGAACTGACGATTGTCGGCGTTGCCAACGCAGGCCGCGGCGACATGTTCACCCTCGGTCCCGTTTTCGACGCGCATCTTGAACAGCAACGTTCCGCCGACGGCCTCCAGCGCGCCGCCGACGACTTCGGCAAATTCATCTTCGGAAACTGTTTTGGTGTCCGGCGTCAGAACGTCCAGACTTTCGGCAAGCGTGCTTTCGAGAGCCTTATCGTCGAGCTGCGCGTCCATGCGAACCACTCCATTCGCCAATCTCACCCAGCCCGTTAATCAAGCTTAACGGCGACGATGGCCGGATTATGGCGGTTTTTCAGGTTCTTCGATCCATCCACGGGCTTCTACTTATAGCGGCTGGACAAACCGCCGGTTCGTTCCACAATGCGTGAAACAAACGACGCGAATGCGCAAAGGGGAGGAACAGATGCTTGGATTGATGCAGGAATGGCCGCTGCTTTGCCACAAGCTGCTCGACCATGCCGAACGCCAGCACGGCGGCAGGGAGGTCGTGTCGCGTTCGATCGAAGGCCCGATCGTGCGCACCACCTTCGCCGAAATCCATCACCGGGCGCTCAAGGTGGCGCAGCGGCTGGAGCGTGACGGCTTCAGGCTCGGCGACCGCATTGCAACCCTTGCCTGGAACACGGCCCGCCATATCGAGGCCTGGTACGGCATTATGGGCATCGGCGCGATCTATCACACGCTCAACCCGAGGCTTTTTCCCGAGCAGATCGCCTGGATCATGAACGATGCGGAGGACAAGGCGATCTTCGTCGATTTGACCTTCGTGCCGCTCCTGGAAAAGATCGCCGGCGCAATCCGGTCGCTGAGAAAGGTGATCGTGCTGACCGACCGGGCGCATATGCCGCAAACGTCGCTGGCGAATGCCGTCGCCTATGAGGAATGGCTGGCCGAGGCCGATGGCGCCTTCGCCTGGAAGGCGTTCGACGAGAACACCGCCGCCGGCATGTGCTACACCTCGGGTACGACGGGCGACCCGAAGGGTGTGCTCTACAGCCACCGCTCCAATGTCCTGCACGCCATGATGGCCGCCATGCCCGACGCCATGGGCATATCCACCCGGGATGTGATCCTGCCTGTCGTGCCGATGTTCCACGCCAATGCCTGGGGTCTCGGCCAGAGCGGACCGATGATCGGCGCCAAGCTGGTGATGCCCGGCTGCAGGATGGACGGAGCCTCGATCTATGATCTGCTCGACACCGAAAAGGTGACGTTCAGCGCGGCCGTGCCGACCGTCTGGATGATGCTGCTGCAATATCTGGAGGAGACCGGCAAGAAGCTGCCTCACCTGAAGAAGGTCGTCATCGGCGGCGCGTCCTGTCCGCGCGCCATCACCGCCAAGTTCCAGGACAACTACGATGTGCAGGTGGTGCATGCCTGGGGCATGACCGAGATGTCGCCGCTGGGCACGCTCTGCACCCTGAAGCCGCAATATGAGACGCTGACTGGCGAGGCGCGGCTCGATGTCCAGGGCAAGCAGGGTTTTTCGCCCTTCGGCGTCGAAATGAAAGTGACCGACGACGACGACAACGCGCTGCCCTGGGACGGCAAGACCTTCGGACATCTCAAGGTGCGCGGCCCCGCGGTGGCCCGCGCCTATTATGGCGGCGCCGGCGCCGAGCAGTTCGATGCCGATGGCTGGTTCGACACCGGCGATGTCGCCCATATAGACGCCAGCGGCTACATGCAGATCACCGATCGCGCCAAGGACGTCATCAAGTCCGGCGGCGAATGGATATCGACCATCGATCTCGAGAATCTCGCCGTCGGCCATCCCGACGTGGCGGAGGCGGCGGCTATCGGCATCCCGCATTCGAAATGGGGCGAGCGGCCCTTGCTGGTCGTCGTGAGCAAGCCCGGCAGGGAGCCGAGCAAGGGCGACATCCTGACCTTCATGAGCGGCAAGGTGGCGAAGTGGTGGATGCCCGACGACGTGGCTTTCGTCGGCGAAATTCCGCACACCGCCACCGGCAAGATCCAGAAGACCAGTTTGCGCGACCAGTTCAAGGGTTACCGCCTGCCGACGGATTGACCAAAAATGTTTGATCTTTCGGCTTCAAGCCGGCGTCAAAAACCGCTAACTCTCGGCGCGGGTTGGGACGACACGGCACAGAATGGCATCTATTCCTGAACGGCAGACGTCGAGGGCGGCCGGCTGGTCGCGGCGGATCGGGGCATTTTCCCTCGTCCTTTTGCTCACCGTCATTGCAGCCTACAGGCTGGGTCTCGTCGACACACCGCCTTTCCTGTGGGTGCTGGCGGTCGTGGCGCTGCTGGCGGCGCTTGCCCTGTTGCTGGCTGGTCTCGGTCTGTCCAGGGTCTGGAGTTTCGGCGATCGCGGTGGCCGCGATCTCAGCATCGGCGCGCTGCTGGCGCTTCTGGTGCTGGCGCCATACGGCGTCGCCGTCTACTGGGCGACGATCTATCCGCCGCTGCGCGACATCTCGACCGATCTCGACGATCCGCCGGTACTGGACACCAGCGAACGCACCGCCGACATGAACGAGCTGTCGCCGCCCACCCCGGGCGAACAGAGCCTGCAGGCCGACGCCTATCCGCTAGTTAGCGGGCGCAGCTACAACCTGCCTTTCGAAACCGTCGTCGACGCTGTCGAAACCGTGCTCGACCGCCGCGACTGGCAGCTGACGGCACCTTATCCCGACATCAACGGCCAGAGCGAGGCGACCATCAATGCGCTGGCCAAGGGCTTCGTGCTCGGACTGCCGGCCGACGTAGCCATCCGCGTCACCGACGACGGCGAGCAGGTCGTCGTCGACATGCGCTCGGCCTCGCGCTACGGTCGCTACGACCTCGGCGACAACGCCGCCCGCATCACGGATTTCCTCGGCGAGCTCGACCAGGAAGTCGCCGGGCAAGTCGGCGCGGCGCCGGCCGAGTGATCAGCCGGCGGGACTGAAAACACCGTCGATGGCAGGCTCGCCGTCGGTTGCGACCAGGCCGCGCGCGACCAGATCCTCGAGATGGGCAAGCACCGAAAGCCCCGCGGCGCCGTGCAGCCGCGGGTCCGTGTCGCGATAGATCGCCCCGACCATCTCCTTGATCGTCCGGTCTCCGGAACGGATCCGCTCCAGGATCGCCCTTTCGCGCATCTTGCGATGCGTCTTGAGGCCGCGCATGAACCTTCGCGGCGCGGTCACTGGCCCGCCATGGCCCGGCAAAAGCAAGCGATCGTCGCGCGCCAGCAGCCTGTCGAGGGAGCTCATATAGTCGGCCATGGCGCCGTCCGGCGGTGCGACGATCGAGGTCGACCACGCCATGACATGGTCGGCTGAAAACAGGGTTCCGGTTCCCTCGAGGGCAAACACGGCGTGGTTGGCGGTGTGGCCGGGCGTCAGCACGGTGCGGATTGCCCAGCCGTCGCCCTGGGTCAGCGCATTGTCGGCCAGCACGACATCGGGAACGAAGCCAAGGTCGGCGCTGGCGTCGAGCGGATTGACCTCGGGTAAAGGCCGGGCCGGTCGATGCGGGCCTTCGGCAAGCGTTGGCGCGCCGGTCAGCTCTTTCAATCGCGCCGCGAGCGGCGAATGGTCGCGATGGGTGTGGCTGACGAAGATGTGGCTGACCGGGCGGCCAGCGATCGCGGTAAGCAACGTCTCGAGATGGGCGTCGTCTTCCGGGCCTGGGTCGATCACCGCCAGAGTCTCGCGGCCGACGAGATAGCTGTTGGTGCCGTGGAAGGTGAACGGGCTCGGATTTATGGCGGTGATGCGCAGCACATCCGGCGCAACCGCAACCGCCCGGCCATAGGCGGGATCGAAACTGGTGTCGAATTCAAGGGCCATGCCGGCGGGCTCCGTTGCAATGCGGCAAAGTGATTGCCGCCCGATACGGAAGCCAATATAGGAAAATTAGTGCATGTCGCCCAAAAGTGCGCAGCGGTTTTGGGAGAACGACATGCAGCGACACAAAGTTTGAAGCGCGTTGCCTGAAATCCGTTTCTGCGCGGCGCGCTTCAAGCTAGCAAATCAGCCACCCAATAGATTAGCCAGAATGGGGAAGACCATGGCAACTGCAACCACGATGCGCCCGCTTGTTTCTCTCACTCTGCCGGATCGGGGCGCTGCCCGGCTCGCGACTCAGCTCTTCCTGGCACTCGTCGGAACCCTGCTGCTGACGCTTTCGGCCAAGACCAAAGTGGTGCTCGGCCCGGTCGACATTTCGCTGCAGACGCTGGCCGTGCTGTTGATCGCCTCGGCGTTCGGCCTGCGGCTGGCCGTCGCCACGCTCCTTCTCTACCTCGCCGAAGGCGCTTTTGGCTTGCCGGTTTTCCAGGGTACGCCGGAAAAGGGCATCGGTATCGCCTATATGCTGGGTTCGACGGGCGGCTATCTTGCCGGCTTCGTGGTCATGGCGGCGATCGCCGGCTGGGCCGCGGATCGCGGCTGGGACCGCAATCCGTTCAAGCTGTTCGGCGCCATGCTGACGGCGGAGGTCGTCATGATGGCCATGGGCTTTGCCTGGCTGGCGATCCTCATCGGGCCGGAAAAGTCCTGGCAGTTCGGCGTCCTGCCCTTCATCGTCGGCGACCTGATCAAGGTGGCTTTGGCCGCCAGCCTTGTGCCGGCCGTGTGGACATTGCTCAAGCGCGGCTGAGACAATCGGCGAGAAAAGGGCCGGCGGGCGACAAGCGCCGGCCGGCCCTTTTTCATGGCGCTGTCGGATTTCGCTCGAAACCGCCTTATGCCAGATGATAGAAAGCGATGAAGTAACGTCGGGAAGCAGTCGAAGCCGACATTGACAAGCCAGCGCCCGAAAACTAAGCACGGGCAACTTGGCGTCGAGGCGGGGGCCGCGGTAGTTCAAGGAGAGCTTGTTGAAAGGAATTATCCTTGCGGGCGGCAGCGGAACACGTCTCTATCCGCTTACATTAGCGATTTCTAAGCAGATACTGCCGATCTACGACAAGCCGATGATCTATTACCCGCTGAGCGTGCTGATGCTCGCGGGAATTCGCCAGATTCTCATCATCTCGACTCCGCGCGACTTGCCGGTCTTTCAGGCATTGCTGGGCGACGGTTCCGAATTCGGGCTGGAATTGTCCTATGCCGAGCAACCGCAGCCCAACGGTCTCGCCGAAGCCTTCATCATTGGCCGCGAGTTCATTGGCAACGACAGCGTGTCGATGATCCTTGGCGACAACATCTATTTTGGCGGCGGCCTGTCGCAACTCTGCCGCGAGGCGGCGATCCGCGAGGGCGGCGCCTCGGTCTTTGCCTACTATGTCGACGATCCTGAGCGTTATGGCGTGGTTTCCTTCGACAAGGCGTCCGGTAAGGCTCTGACGATCGAGGAGAAGCCGCAAAAGCCGAAGTCCAACTGGGCCGTGACCGGTCTTTATTTCTACGACAACAACGTGGTCGACATTGCCTCGACGATCCGCCCTTCGGCGCGCGGCGAGCTCGAGATCACGGCGGTCAACAACGTCTATCTCGAGCGTGGCGAACTGCATGTCCACCGTCTCGGCCGCGGCTATGCCTGGCTCGACACCGGCACGCATGACAGCCTGCTCGAGGCATCGTCTTTCGTGCGCACGATCGAGCATCGCCAAGGCATCAAGATTGCGTGCCCCGAGGAGATTGCGCTGGAGCAGCACTGGATCAGCGCCGACAAGGTTCTGGATCGCGCCTTTCGGCTCGGCAAGAACGAATATGCCGCCTATTTGCGCCGGCGGGTGGCCGATCTGATGGAGGAACGCGGTGCTTGAGGTCAGGCCGCTCGGCCTCGATGGCGTGCTGGAGATCGTGCCGAAGCGGCATGGCGACGCGCGCGGCTTTTTCAGCGAGACCTGGAATGCCGAACGCTTCGCCGAAGCCGGCATCGATCTCGCCTTCGTGCAGGACAATCATTCCTATTCCGCCGCCGCCGGTGTGCTGCGCGGCCTGCATTACCAGTTGCCGCCGCGCGCGCAAGCCAAGCTGCTGCGCGTCATCAGGGGCAGCGTCTTCGATGTCGCGGTCGACATCCGCCTTGCCTCGCCGAGCTTCGGCAAATGGGTGGCGCTGGAGATATCGGCCGAAAAGGGCAACCAGGTCCTCGTGCCGAAGGGTTTCGCGCATGGTTTCGTCACGCTCGTGCCGGATACCGAAGTTCTCTACAAGGTGACCGACGCCTACTCACCCGGGCACGACCGCTCGATCCGCTTCGACGACCCAGCGATCGGCATAAAATGGCCGGCGATCGCGGGCGGCTTCCAGCTTTCGGACAAGGACCGCAACGCGCCCTTGCTCGGCCTGGCGGAGGTGTTCGCGTGAGGAGGGATGGCGGCATGAATTTTCTGGTCACCGGAGGCGCCGGCTTCATCGGCTCGGCCGTGTGCCGGCATCTGTGCGCCAATCCGGCCTATCGCGTCACCAATCTCGACAAGCTCACCTATGCCGGCAACCTCGCTTCGCTGAGGCCGATCGAGAACGCGCACAACTACCGCTTCGAGCAGGCTGATATCTGCGACGAGCGCGCGGTGCTGGAGATCTTGCGCCGTGACGACATCGACATCGTCATGAACCTCGCCGCCGAGAGCCATGTCGACCGCTCTATCGACGGCCCCGGCGCCTTCATCGAGACCAACATCGTCGGCACCTACCGCATCCTGAATGCCGCGCTGGAATACTGGCGCGGACTGTCCGAGACTCGCCAAGGCGGCTTCCGCTTCCATCATGTCTCGACCGACGAGGTCTTTGGCGACCTGCCTTTCGACGGCGGCATGTTCGTGGAGGAGACGCCTTACGCGCCGTCCTCGCCCTATTCGGCCTCGAAGGCGGCATCCGACCATCTGGTGCGGGCCTGGCACGAGACCTATGGCCTGCCGGTGGTGCTTTCCAACTGCTCGAACAATTATGGCCCCTATCATTTCCCGGAAAAGCTGATCCCGCTGGTCATCCTCAACGCGCTCGACGAGAAGCCACTGCCCGTCTATGGCGCCGGCGCCAATGTGCGCGACTGGCTGTTCGTCGAGGACCACGCGCGGGCCCTTGAACTGGTGGCCACCAGGGGGCAGCCGGGCGAGAGCTACAATGTCGGCGGCAATTCCGAGCGCACCAATCTCGGCGTCGTCGAGGCGATCTGCGATCTTCTCGACCTAAGGCGGCCGCGCGCCGGCGGCAAGCGCTATCGCGAGCTGATCGCCTTCGTCACCGACCGCCCCGGCCATGACCGGCGCTATGCGATCGACGCCTCCAAGATCGCGCGCGACCTCGGCTGGGCGCCGCGGGAGGACTTCGACAGCGGCCTGGCAAGGACCGTCGACTGGTATCTCGACAACAAATGGTGGTGGGGGCCGATCCGCGAGCAGCGCTACGACGGCGCGCGGCTGGGCCGAGCTACGGCGGAAAAGCGCCCGATCGAAACGTCCCGGTCGAGAACGCCCAAAATGCAGGGGTCGAAAGCAGCCCGGCCGGGAACGCGGCCGAGAGCAGGAAGGTAACCACGTGAGGCTTGCCGTCACCGGACGCGAGGGCCAGGTAGCCGCAAGCCTGGTCGAGGCGGCGCGGGGCCGCGACGATGTCGAGGTCGTGGCCGTCGGCCGGCCGGCGCTCGACCTGGCGCGGCCAGACACGGTGTTCGCAGCCCTCGAAGCGGCAAGGCCCGACATCGTCGTTTCCGCCGCCGCCTACACCGCCGTCGACCAGGCCGAGGACGAGAAGGACCTGGCCTTCGCCGTGAACGCCGCCGGCGCTGGCAAGGTGGCCGAAGCCGCGGCAAGGCTCGGCGTGCCCGTCATCCATCTGTCGACCGACTATGTGTTCGACGGCACCAAGAACGGCGCCTATGTCGAGACCGACCCGACCGCGCCGCTCGGCGTCTACGGCGCCTCCAAGCTCGCCGGCGAAGAGGCCGTGGCGGCCGCCAACCCCCGCCACCTCATCCTGCGCACCGCCTGGGTGTACAGTCCCTTCGGCAGGAATTTCGTCAAGACGATGCTGCGCCTCGCCGCCGACCGCGACGAGATTCCAGTCGTCGCCGATCAATGGGGCAATCCGACATCCGCGCTTGATATTGCCGACGCCATCCTGCATGCGGCGGCGAAACTGGCGAATGACAAGAATTTTGCCGCCTTTGGCGTCTATCATCTGGCGGGCGAGGGCGACACCAACTGGAGCGGCTTTGCCCGTCACATCCTGGATACGAGCCAGGCCCTTGGCGGTCCGCATGCCCGTATCCTCGACATCGCAACCGCCGATTACCCGACAAAGGCAAGGCGGCCGGCCAATTCGCGGCTATCGAGCGCGAAATCGGCGGCCGCATTCAGGTGGAACGCTCCGGATTGGCGGGAATCGACCGGAGCTGCCGTAGGTCGTATCGTCGCCGACCGTTCGGCCTCGGGACGTTGATCGACAGCCCGTGCCATGGAATAGGTCCGAAGCGATCTGGCGCGCCGTATAGAGACAGTCCGATGCGATGAACGAGGCGTCGTAGAAGGATGCTCTGAGATGACCGCGGGGGAGCAAATGGCCATGCCCTGCCCCTTCGTCAACACCACAGCGCAATGCAAACAAAAAACCTCTGGCTCTCCCGCTCGCTCCGCGCTAAGGCGATAACCGGGTTACGGGGGTAGGGGATTTGCAATCCAGGGTGGTGGCGGACGCTGGTCGGGCCGGCGCCGTTCTGGTAGGCATATCCCGCGCCTGGAGCCAGTACTGCCCAATGACCGCATACGTAGAAGCCGTATCGGAACTCCGACCGAGGATGCGGCGCGCCATCATCATGATCCAGGACCTCGTCATGGTCCTGGTCGCGGTTGCGCTTAGCCTCATCCTGTCGCAGTCGCGGCTTTCCTTCGACGCGTTCTCTTCCGGCGGGCTGGCCTGCTGGGCGCTCATCGTGCTCATCGCCCATCTGCTGTTCCGATCCAGCGGCCTCTACAACACCGTCTGGCGCTTTGCCTCCACGCCCGACTTCTTCAACATCCTGAAGGGCTGCGGCAGCCTGACGGTGATTCTCTATCTGGCCTCGCTTGCCTTCCGCTTCTTCTTCCAGCCGGTCGCCGGCCTCAACGAGCGCCAGTTCATCGTCTTCTTCCTGGTCTCCTTCACCATCATTTCGGCGCCCAGGCTCTATTATCGCTTCCTGCGCGACGGCGCGAGCTGGCGCATCCTGCGCCGCGCCGCCGGCGATGCCTCGACCAAGCAGGCGCTGTTCATCGGCCGGCTGAGCGAGGCGGACCTGATCGTCCGCTTCACCCGCACGGCCATGCCTGCCGAATACGCCATCGCCGGCATCATGGCCACCGAGAGCGACGCGCCGCTCGGCACGCGGATCCAGGGCGTTCCGGTCGTGGCGCTGCGGCCGCGCCTGGTCGAGGTGCTGGAGGAATATGTCAAGGGCACGGAAAACCTCGACCTCCTGATCTTCGGCCAGGGGGTCGAGCGCGAGATCGAGGACTATGCCGAGCTGGTGCGCATCGCCCGCCACAGCGGCATCGCCGTCGTCCAGTTTTCCGGCCTGTCGGAACTGGGGCAGGGCGGCAAGCTGGTTCTCGATGCCGTCGAGATGGCGACCATCATGCGCCGTTCGGCGGTCGCCACCGACATCACGCGCATCGGCGCCTTCGTCGGCGGCAAGCGCGTGATGGTCACCGGCGGCGCCGGCTCCATCGGCCGCGTGCTGGTCAAGCGCGCGCTGGAACTGGGCGCCGAGGCGGTGCTGGTGGCCGACAATTCCGAGTTCGGCATCTTCCAGCTCGATCAGCAGACCGACGACGGCGAACGCGACCGGCTGACCAGCCGCATCGTCGACGTCACCGACCGGCCTCACATGACGCGCCTCGTCAGCGAGTTCAAACCCGCGATCATCTTTCACGCCGCGGCGCTGAAGCACGTGCCGCTGCTCGAGGAGAACTGGGAAGCGGCGATCGAGACGAATGTCTTCGGGACGCTCGCCTGCGCCGAGATCGCCGCCGAATGCGGGGTGCCGCAGTTCCTGCTGATTTCCAGCGACAAGGCCGTCGACCCGACCTCGGTGCTGGGCGTCACCAAGCGGGCGGCCGAACAGGTCGTCTCCTCGCTGCATGAAGCCCAGGCGGCCTCGCGGCCGCCGCGTGCTGGCGCGGCAAATGGCCACCATGCCGGCGCCCCCGATCTGCATCATTCGGGCACGAAATTCATCGCCGTGCGCTTCGGCAACGTCTTCGGCTCCAACGGCTCGGTGGCGACCATCTTCCAGGCGCAGATCGAGGCCGGCGGGCCGGTCACCATCACCGACCGGCGCATGACCCGCTATTTCATGACCGTGGCCGAGGCCGTCGACCTCGTCATCATGTCGGCCGCCGACGCCGAGCAGCGCCGGGGCGCGGATGACTACGCCATCTACATGCTCGACATGGGCAAGCCCGTGCCGATCCTGGAAGTCGCCGAAACCATGATCCGCATGGCCGGCAAAAGCCCCTATACCGACATTCCGATCCGCTTCACCGGCATCAGGCCCGGCGAGAAGCTGCACGAGACGCTGCATGCCGAGAACGAGGAGGTGGTCAAGCTCGACACCGCCAAGATCTTCGGCCTCAGAACCGGCGTCATCGAATGGCCGAAGATCGAGGCGGCCCTGCCGGCGCTGGTGGCCGCGATGCATGATCGCGACAAGGGCGCCGCGCTTACGGTGCTGGCGGGGCTACATCAGGACCAGAACATTCCAGATCGCGACATGCCGAAAGCGGCAGGGCAAACGGCTTAGCCTGACTTGTTCATGCGCAGCCACCCAAGTGTACCCGAATACAGGCTGGATGTGCCGCTATTGTTCCCCTTTTGGCGACGGATCTGAGCGATGACCGCGAAGCGCGCGCTCGACCTCGCGGTCGCCGTTCCGATGCTGGTGGCGGCGGCTCCCGTCCTGCTTGTCGCGATGCTGGCAATCCGGGCAACATCGGCCGGCCCCGCCATCTTTTCGCAGATCCGCGTCGGTCGGGGAGGAGCCCTCTTTGCCTGCCGCAAATTGCGCACGATGTATCGCGCAACGCCTTCCTTGCCCACGCACGAAGCGCCGGCCGGTTCGGTCACCGCGGTCGGCAAGGTGCTGCGGGCAACCAAGATCGACGAATTGCCGCAGCTCTGGAACGTGCTCAACGGCGAGATGAGCCTTGTCGGCCCTCGTCCATGCCTGCCGACGCAGGCGGAACTGATCGAACGGCGCAGGGAACTGGGCGTGCTCACCGCACTTCCAGGCATCACAGGGCTCGCGCAGATCAAGGGGATCGACATGTCCGATCCAAAACTTTGCGCGGAAACCGACGCGGCCTACATCAAGGCCGCCTCGACCAGCCTGGACCTCAAGATATTGCTGGCTACGTTCTTTTGAGGCGCTCCCGGAAGGAAAGCTACGGCGAAGGCGCCGAGCCTGGCCGCTTTCCGGAATCGTTCTGACCGGCCTGCCGCGCCAGTTCCTCAAGCCGGCCGAGCGTGTCGGTTTCCGGCATCCAGCCCTCCGAGGCCAGCAGGGACGGGTCACAGATCTGCGTCGCCATCAAGGCTTGCCATGGCGCCTGCCGGCCAAGCAGCGTGGCCAGCAGGCGCAGCGGCAAGGCCGGCATGGGGAAAAGCCGGGCCGGTCGGCCGTATCCGCGCCGGAACGCGGTGATGATTTCGGACACCGCAACCGGCGAAGCATCGCTGAGCACATAGATCGGGCGCAGCGGCGTGGGACGGGTCAGAAGATGCATCACGGCGCCGGCCACGGCGTCTTGCGAGACGAGCGAGCGAACCGCCGTCAGGGCGGCTTCTGGCAGCGGCAGGCCGTTGGCAGCGAGGCGCGTCAGCCCGCGCAGATTTCCCTTCATGCCTTCGCCATAGACCGGCGGCAGCCGCAGCGCCGTCGCCCCGGCGCGCCCTGCCGCTGCGAAAGCCTCCAGCGTTTTGATCTCGCCTTCGCGCTTGGAGCGCCCATAGGCGTCTTGCGGGGCAGGGGGCGTGGTCTCGTCGATGGTGCCGCTGAAACCGGCGCCCACCACGGCGCGGAGCGAGGAGAGATAGATGAAGCGCCCGTCGGTGCGCGCGGCCGCCGCCCGGGCGAGCCGTCCGGTCAGCATCGCATTGACGGCCTGGAAGTCGGCCTCGCCGGCGTTGCGGTCATTGTTGAGCGCCGCACAGTGGACGACATGCGTCACCTCGCGCATCAGCGCCAGGAAGGCTTCGTCCGACGCATCGGCGTTGGGCAGCGCGACGGCATCGTCCACGCCCGCCAGTTGCTGCGGCTGGCGAGAGGCGATCCGTATGCCGAATCCGGCCTCACGCAACCGGCTGACGACCCGGCGTCCAATGAAGCCTGTCGCGCCGGTGACCAGGACCTTCATGGTTGCAGGCTGGCGTCCGGCGCCGCCGCAGGCGCGCTTCTCCCGGTTGGCGCTGCCGTCCGCCCGGATGCAAGGTAGGTCCCCGAGATCAGGAACACCATCAGCGTCGCGTCGAGGATGTCGTGGCCGACCAGGATGCCGGCCATTCCGCCGGTGAGATAGGTGATGACCGCGACAAGGACGATCGTCGCGCCGAACCGCTCCACCGGATCGACGCTGAGGCGCAGCGTCCGTGCCGCGTTCCAGGCAGCGACGACGAAAATCGACGCCAGGGCCAGCGCCCCCAGCAGACCGGCCTCGACCAGCGCGGTCAGGAAGCCATTGTGAAAATGGCTGAAACCCGCGCTTAGGCCGAACTGCTCGTGAAAACCCTGCTTCATCAGCGCCCGGCTCGCCGAGATGCCATGGCCGAAAATCGGCATGTCGCGAAACGCGGCAAAGCCGATTTCCCACATCGCTACGCGCAGGCCGAGCGCCGTCGAATGGTCACCATTGGCGTTCAGCGCATCCCAGTCGCTGACCAGGAAGTCGGTTCTATCCAGCACGGCGCGGGAGCCGATGGCGGCGATCACAAGGGCGACCACGACGCCGATCGCCACGAAGCGTGCCAGGCTGGCGCCGGTGAACCGGCGACGGTTGATGAGAAGCACGACGATGCTGGCGATCGGCACGGCCACCCAGATCATGCGCGATCCCGAATAGACAATCGCAATGACTCCGGCGACCGCCGCCAGGACCAGCAGCTTCCAGCGTTTCTCGATGCCCGACAGCGCGCCGGCAAGGCATGTCATGACGGCAAGGCAGGTAACGGTTGCGAAGACGATCGGATTGCCGGCGCCGCCCTCCGCCCTCACGCCGAGCCGATGATACTGGAACACGGCCATCGCCAGCGCGCCGAAGCAGGCCGCGGTGCTGGCCAGAATGGCGATGCGTGCCAGCGCGCTCTTCTCGGTGATGCTCCAGGTCGAATAGGAGATGGGGAAAAGCAGGAAGGTGATCAGCGGCAGGAAAAACCGTAGATCGGCGGCCAGCGTGCCGTTGACGATCGAAGCCAGAACCATGGCCGCGCAATAGGCATAGATCGCCACCGTGACGGCGAGCATCGGCCGGTCGATGTTGAAGCGCCGGCGTTTCGCGGCCAGAAGCATCGCGGACCACACACCACCGGCATTGAAGGCGATGCTGACCAGCGATCCAAGCACCGGCGGCGAGAAAAAGCAGACGATCGAGAAATAGATGTTGATCTGTGTGGGCGTGAGGTGGCGCCGGAGCGTTGTAAACGGGTTCAAATGCTTGCTTCGCAATTTTCCAGGTTGCGCCCGGATCCATGGAGCCAGCCAGAGGCCGCCTCGCCGATCTCCGTTTGCCGCGCCTTGCCCGTTCCCCGAGCCCGTATAGCGGCTGGCGCCGCTCCGCGATAGTGCGGTCGACGATGTTGCGGCAGAAATCCCCGATCCAGGCCACGATCGGACGGCCTCGGAATTCCCCGGACGCCACGGGCTTTCTCCGCTTCCGCGTTTTCGATGGCTCCGGCAGGATTTTCCGCTTTGCCGGCCGCGCTTGGAAAATTCGTTCTCTAATCACCTCGCGCCGCGCGGGTCTTGCATTGTTATCGGCGGCGCCGATCTGTTAGAACGCCCGCACGAAACAGTTTGTCTGAAGTGAAATCTGCGCCCGGGGGGCATGGAATTGCGCCTGCGATGCAAGATTTCCGCTCCACGGCACGAAAGAACGCTCGACGCTCCATGAATATCGCGCTCACGCATCTGCAGCGGCTCGAGGCCGAATCCATCCACATCTTCCGCGAGGTCGCGGCATCTTTCTCCAAGCCGGTGATGCTCTATTCGGTCGGCAAGGATTCGTCCGTGCTGATGCATCTGGCGATGAAGGCCTTCTATCCGGCCAAGCCGCCTTTCCCGTTCCTGCATGTCGACACCACCTGGAAGTTCCGCGAGATGATCGCCTTTCGCGATCAGATGGCGCAGAAGCTTGGCTTCGACCTTTTGGTTCATGTCAATGAGGATGGTGTTCGCGAGGGCATCAACCCCTTCGATCATGGCTCCAACACCCACACCCATGTGATGAAGACGGTGGCGTTGCGCCAGGCGCTCGACAAATACGGCTTCGACGCCGCATTCGGCGGCGCCCGCCGCGACGAGGAGAAGTCGCGCGCCAAGGAGCGCATCTTTTCCTTCCGCAACGCCCAGCACGCCTGGGACCCGAAGAACCAGCGGCCGGAAATGTGGAAGATCTTCAACACCCGCATCGCGCCGGGCGAATCGATCCGCGTCTTCCCGCTGTCCAACTGGACCGAGCTCGATATCTGGCAGTACATCCTGCAGGAAAACATCCCGATCGTGCCGCTCTATTTCGCCAAGGAGCGGCCGGTGGTCGAGCGCGACGGCATGCTGATCATGAAGGACGATGACCGCATGCAGCTGCGCCCCGGCGAGGCGGTCGAGAACCGGCTCGTGCGCTTCCGCACGCTGGGATGCTACCCGCTGACCGGCGCGATCGAGTCCGACGCCGACACGCTGGAGGCGATCGTCGGCGAGATGCTGACCGCGCGCACCTCCGAGCGCCAGGGCCGCCTCATCGACCGCGACGAGGCCGGCTCGATGGAAAAGAAGAAGCGCGAGGGTTATTTCTGATAATGCGCCACATCATGGCAAAAAGCCTCGCCCCGACCGATTCGATCCGCGACTACATGGCCGCGCAGGAGAAGAAGTCGCTGCTGCGCTTTCTCACCTGCGGCTCGGTCGACGACGGCAAGTCGACGCTGATCGGCCGTCTGCTCTCCGACACCAAGCAGATCTTCGAGGACCAGCTTGCGGCGCTCGAGAAGGATTCGCGCAAGCACGGCACCACCGGCGACGACATCGACTTCGCGCTGCTGGTCGACGGGCTGGAGGCGGAGCGCGAGCAGGGCATCACCATCGATGTCGCCTATCGCTTCTTCGCCACGCCGAAGCGCAAGTTCATCGTCGCAGACACGCCCGGTCATGAGCAGTACACGCGCAATATGGCAACGGGCGCCTCGACCGCCGATCTCGCCATCGTGCTGATCGACGCGCGCCAGGGCGTGCTTCGCCAGACCAGGCGTCATTCGATCATCGCCTCGCTGCTCGGCATCCGGCACATCGTGCTTGCGGTCAACAAGATCGACCTCGTCGGCTTCGACGAGACCGTGTTCGACCGGATCGTCACCGACTATGGCGAGTTCGCGAAGGAGCTCGGCTTCGTCAGCATCGCGCCGATCCCGATGTCGGCGCGCTTCGGCGACAACGTCACCAGCCGTTCGGAGCGCACGCCCTGGTATTCCGGGCCATCGCTGATCGAGCATCTCGAAACCGTGTCGGTCGACGAGGCCGCCGTCGAGCTGCCTTTCCGCTTCCCAGTCCAGTATGTGAACCGCCCGAACCTCGATTTCCGCGGCTTCGCCGGGACCATCGCCTCGGGTGTGGTCTCTGAAGGAGACGAGGTCGTCGTGGCCAAGTCGGGCAAGGCGTCCCGGGTCAAGCGCATCGTCGCGCAGGGCGGCGACCTCGAGCAGGCGGTCGCCGGCCAGGCGGTCACGCTCGTCCTCGAGGACGAAGTGGAGGTGTCGCGCGGCAACCTGCTGGTGTCGCCGGCCGCGCGGCCGCAGGTCGCCGATCAGTTCGCCGCCAACATCGTCTGGTTCGACGAGCAGGCGCTGCTGCCCGGCCGCTCCTACGTCCTGCGCACCGAAACCGATCAGGTCAGCGCCACGGTCACCGAGCTTAAATACCGGGTCAACGTCAACGATTTCGCGCATGAGGCGGCGAAGTCGCTCGACATCAACGAGGTCGGCGTCTGCAACCTCTCGACCCGCGCGCCGATCGCCTTCGATCCCTTCGCCGAGAACCGCACCACCGGCGCCTTCATCCTGATCGACCGCATCACCAACGCCACCGTCGGCGCCGGAATGATCCTGCATTCGCTGCGCCGCGCCGAAAACATCCATTGGCAGTCGCTCGATGTCGGCAAGCGCGGCCGCTCCGACCTGAAGAACCAGCGCCCGGCGGTGTTCTGGTTCACCGGCCTTTCCGGCTCCGGCAAGTCGACCATCGCCAATTTGTTCGAGAAGAAGCTGTTCGCGTCCGGCCGCCACACCTACATCCTCGACGGCGACAATGTCCGCCACGGCCTCAACCGCGATCTCGGCTTCACCGACGCCGACCGCGTGGAAAACATCCGTCGCGTCGCCGAGGTGGCCAAGCTGATGGCCGATGCCGGCCTGATCGTCATCGTCTCCTTCATCTCGCCCTTCGCCGCCGAACGACGCGTAGCGCGCGAGCTGATGGCCGAAGGCGAGTTCGTCGAGGTCTTCGTCGATACGCCTTTCGAGGAATGCGCAAGGCGCGATCCGAAGGGCCTTTACGCGCGCGCCTTGAGCGGCGAGATCAAGAATTTCACCGGCGTGGATTCTCCTTATGAGGTGCCGCAGAATCCGGAAATTCACCTGAAGACTCTCGGCAGGAGCCCGCAGGAGATGGCGGAAGCCCTGGAACACTGGCTGACCGAGCGCGACATTGCCGAGGAGCAGTACGACAATGGCGGCGGTATCTGACGACGAGGCGATGTTGGGCGTCTTCGAGCGCCTGGCACTCGAAGCCGGGCGCGAGGTGATGCGCGTCTTCCACGAGGGCTGCGCCGTCGACAGTAAGGCCGACTCTTCGCCGGTGACGGAAGCCGATCGCGAAAGCGAGAAGATCATCCTGGCCGGCCTGCGCGCTGCCTATCCCGAAATCCCTTGCGTGGCCGAGGAAGAGGTGGCGGCAGGCATCGCAACGCCTGATCTTGACGGCGCTTTCTTCCTGATCGATCCGCTCGACGGCACCAAGGAATTCGTCAACCGCCGCACCGATTTCACCGTCAACATCGCGCTGGTCCGCCATGGCGTGCCGGAAGTCGGCGTCGTTTTCGCGCCGTGCACGGGGCGCTTTTTCTCCGGACGACCCGGCAAGGCCGAGGCGCTCGAGGTCGATCCCGATTATCGCGTGGCCGGCCGCCGGCCGATCACGGTGCGGGCAGGCGGCTCGCCGCTCGCCGTCGTCGCCAGCCGCTCGCACAACACGCCGGAGACCGATGCCTTCATCCGCGATCTCGGTGCCGCCGAGATCGTCTCGGTCGGCTCGTCGCTGAAATTCTGCCTGCTCGCCGCGGCGGAAGCCGACGTCTATCCGCGCTTCGGCCGCACCATGGAATGGGATACGGCGGCGGGCGACGCGGTGTTGCGCGCCGCCGGCGGCATGACCCGCACCCTGGACGGCGAGCCGCTCGTCTACGGCAAGCGCAACCAGGCGAGCGACAGCGATTTCGCCAACCCGCATTTCATTGCAACGGGGAAGACCGCGGCTTAGGGCAGCGTTGCCAATTATCGATGCTGGCGGGACAGAGGGGGGGCGGCGCCGACCTTTCAGGCTTTAAGCCGCCGCCACATGCGCCGAGTTCGACCCGATATAATTGCGGATCGTCTCGATGATGCGGTCCTGGTCGGCCTCGCTCAAATAGGCGTGCATCGGCAGGCAGAGGATCTGCTTTGGCAATGCCTCCGAGACGGCGAGGCCGGTCGGCGTGCGCGGATAATCCTTGTAGGCCACCTGCTCGTGCAGCGGCTTTACATAATAGATCACCGACGGAATGCCCTTTTCACCGAGATGGGCCTTGAGCCCGTCGCGTTTCGGCGTCTCGATCGCATACTGCGCCCAGGCCGAGCGGCCATGGCCAAGATTGCGCGACGCCTTGACGATGTCGCCGAGGCCCTTGGCATAGCGGTCGGCGACGGCCTGGCGCGCCACCATCTCATCCTCGAGGATGGCGAGCTTTTCGATCAGGATCGCCGCCTGCAGCGTGTCGAGGCGCGAATTGATGCCGACGCGGACATTGTCATATTGCGTCTCGCCCTTGCCGTGGAAGGCGAAGGAGCGGAGCTTGTCGGCCAGCGCGCCGTCATTGGTGAACATGGCGCCGCCGTCGCCATAGCAGCCAAGCGGCTTGGCAGGATAAAAACTGGTCGAGCCGACATGGCCAAAAGCACCGCACATCTTGACGTCGGCGGAACCGCCGATCGACTGGCCGTCGGCGGAACCGCCCATCGACTGCGCGGCATCCTCGATCACCAGAAGGTTCTCGCGCTTGGCGATCGCCATGATCGCCTCGTAGTCCGCGGAGAGCCCGAACAGGTCGACGGGGATGATCGCCCTCGGCTTCAGCCTTCCTTCCTTCTTGATCATCTCGATCGCCGCTTCGAGGCTGGCGATGTCGATGTTGTAGGTGTCGCGGTCGACGTCGACGAAGACCGGCTCGGCCTTGGCCAGCGCGACGACTTCAGCCGTCGCGGCAAAGGTGAAGCTCGGCACGAACACCGCATCGCCCGGGCCGATGCCGGCGGCAAACAGCGGCAGAAGCAGCGCGTCGGTGCCGTTGGCGCAGGCGACCACATGCTTGACGCCGATATAGGCCGCCAGCTTGTCCTCGAATTCGGCGACCTGCGGGCCGAGGATATAGCGGCCGTCCTCGACGACTTTGTCGATAGCGACCTTCAGCCGGTCGCGGATACGTTCGCGCTGTGCGCCAAGATCGATGAACTGCATGTCGGCCTCAATGCCTGTAAAACCGGCCCGCTGGTAACAGACTTGAACCGGCTGAGAAAGCCGGCGGCGGCCGGGCGCAAATTGCCCATGTGTCGCAGCGTGTTACCGACTTTGCCGGCGCAATGCTTGAAAAAGCCGGAAATCCGAGCTTTGAGAGGTGTTTTCCGGCCCCTCTTGTCGCGTCGTTCCACCGATGGGAAACATAAAGTGATCGGCCGCGAAGGGCGGGCTCACGTCAGTCCCCGCGCCGGATCAGGCGATCTCGTGCCGCCATGGCGGGTTGGCGCCGGCCCGCGAAACCGTTACCGCGGCGGCCTTGGCGCCGAGTTCCAGCGCCTTGCGGATGGCGTCCTCGGAGAGGCTGCCGATCGCCGCCTTGGTGAGCAGGCCCTGCTCGTGCAGCGAAGCCAGGATGCCGGCATTGAACGTGTCGCCGGCGCCGACCGTGTCGATGACCTTCACCTTCTGCGGCATGACGGTGACCTTGTGCGCCTTGCTGTAGCCGACGGCGCCTTCGCCGCCATGCGTGACGACGATCAGCTGCGGCCCACGCTCCAGCCAGTTGCGCACCACATCCTCGTGCGAGCCGGCCTCGTCGAACCATTTCAGGTCCTCGTCCGACAATTTCACGATGTCGGCCATCGCCATCATCTCGCGGATGCGTCTGAGATGCTTGGCCTTGTCCGGAATGAAGTTCGGCCGGATGTTGGGGTCGAGCATCATGACGCGGCTTTGGTGCTCGCGTCGCATGAATTCCTCATAGGCCGAGCCCGCCGGCTCAGAGATCAGGCTGATGGCGCCGAACAGCATCGCCTCGATCTCGGCCCCGAGCTTCGGCAGGTCCTCGATGGTCAGCATGCGCCCGGCGGTGTTCTCGTCATAGAAAGTGTAGGCCGCCTGGCCGTTGGTGAGCCGCACGAAGGCGAGCGTGGTCGGACGAGGCGAGGTGTGCGCATAGGTGGAACTCACCTTGCTGGCGCCGAGCGCGTCGCGGAATTGGCCGCCGAACAGGTCGGAGGAGAGGCCGGAAAAGAAGCCTGCCGGGGCGCCGAGCCGGCCGAGCGCGATCGCCGAGTTGAACACCGCGCCGCCGACATAGGGCGCGAACGCCGCTTCGCCTTCCGTCGTGGTGCGCGGCAGCATGTCGATCAGGGCTTCGCCACAGCAAAGGATCATGTCGTCTTGGTCTCCGGCGGATGGATCACGCCCTTGCGGATGATGATGTTGGCAAAGAGCCTGGGTTCGCTGGTCGCCACGATGGCGTGCGCGGCCTTGACGCGTGCATAGAAGTCGGGCCCGGCCAGCGCAACCACCTTGTGGCCCGGCGCGCGCACGGCGCAAACCGCTTCCATCTCGCGATGCACGGGGTCGGCGAGCGCCGGGTCGCCCTGCACCGAGGCCCGGAACAAAGCCTCCGGCACCGCCTCGTCCACCGGCAGCACGCTGAGCACGGCGTCGAGGACGGCTATGACGTGGTGGCCGTCCGCGCGGATCAGCCGCCGCGCCTGTTCCTCGGCCGGATAATTGCCGTCGACGATCGCGATCTCGTCGCCATGGCCCATTGCCCTGAGCGTCGCCAGGAACTGGGGCCCGAGCAGCGGCGGGATGCCGATCAGCATGTCAGGCGCCCCCGGACGTGTTCGGTCCGATCAGGAAGCGCTCGGAGAGCGGCAGGCTGGCGCCGCCCATGGCGCGTGCGTGGATGCCGACCGTTCCCTCGCGCACGACAGGCAGTTTCAGTCCTTCGGCATCGATGCGGGCGATCGCTTCCGTGACGGCATCGACCAGCCGGCGCCGCACATCGAGCGGCATCCAGCCATCGATGACCGCCGCTTCGAAATCGATGACCGACGAGGCAGCGACGATGGCATAGGCGAGCGCCCGCGAGGCGCTGGCGATCCACTCGTCGAGATCGGCGCCGATCTCGCCCCATTCCTGCGGCGAGGTCCAAAGATAGGAGCCGTCGATGCCCTTGGCGGAGAGCGCCCTTTCCAGCATCGCGATCGAGGCGACGTCGATAAGCTGCGTCGGCTTGCCGTCCGGCCCCGGCACTGGCATCGAGCCCAGCGCGCCGGCGTTGCCTTTCGGCCCGCTGTAGAGGCGGCCGTTGAGCACGATGCCGCCGCCGGCGAAGGCGCCGATATAGAAATAGACGAAATCGCGCGCCGCGCCGGCCTGCCCGAAGACGAGCTCCGCGCCACAGGCCGACGTCGCGTCGTTCTGCAGGTAGACGGGAAACTCGCACTGCCCTTGGATGTCGGCGCGGATGTCGCGATGGCGCCATTCGTCCATGATCTCGCGCGGCGCGCCGGCCGTGTCGACCCAGTTCCATAGCTCGAACGGCATGGCGATGCCGAGCCCGGCGATGCGCGTGTCCTGAGCCGGCGTAAGCGCGCCGCGCATCGTCTTGATGCCGGCGGTGACGAACTCGACGGTCTCGCGCGGTGCGGGATAGCGGTAGGAATGCTGCAGCATGGCGCGCACATTGCCGAGGAAGTCGATCAGCACGAGCTCGGCGCTGCGGCGGCCGATCTTGAGGCCGATGAAAAAGGCGCCTTCCGGATTGAGCGCCATCGGGATCGAAGGTTGGCCGATCTTGCCGCGCAGCGGCGCCTGGCGCACGAGCAGCTTGTCTTCCTCGAGCTCGCGCATGATCACCGACACTGTCTGGGCAGACAGCCCGGTCATGCGCGCAATGTCGGATTTGGCCAGGCTGCCATGCTGGCGCACCAGGGACAGCACGAGCCGCTCATTGTGGTCGCGCATGCCGCTCTGGTTGGTGCCGCGATGCAGCCGGCTTTCCAAAGCCTCGGGCGAACCGTGCCTCGCAATGCCGGTCTCCACCCTGTTCCTCCCGTCTGTTTCCCCTCGATGCTTTTCGTTCAGAATGAGTGAACAGCGCAAGAGTGTCAATAATAAATAAGAGTGATTTAATTATTGACAGCCGTTACGGACTGGTGTCTCTTTGACATCGCGCCCACACTGGGAGAACTTCGGTGGGCGCTCCGCAGGCGCCGGTTGGCCGGCGCCGGAGTGGTTCACTGGGAGGAAATCATGCGTAAATGGACTATCCTGAAGGCGGCCGTTGCCGGTCTTGCCTTTTACGGCGCGATGGCCACGGCCTCGTATGCCGCCGACATCGTCGGCCTGATCACCAAGACCGAGGGCAACCCGTTCTTCGTCAAGATGCGCGAAGGCGCGCAGGCCAAAGCCAAGGAGCTCGGCCTCACGCTGCAGACCTTTGCCGGTAAGTTCGACGGCGACAATGACAGCCAGGTCGCGGCCATCGAGAACCTGATCTCGGCCGGCGCCAAGGGCTTCGCCATCGTGCCGAGCGATTCCAGCGCCATCGTGCCGACCATCAAGAAGGCGCGCGATGCGGGCCTGCTGGTCATCGTGCTCGACACGCCGCTCGATCCGATCGACGCGGCGGACGCCACTTTCGCAACCGACAATTTCAAGGCCGGTGAGCTGATCGGTGAGTGGGCCAAGGGCACGCTGGGCGACAAGGCCTCCAGCGCCAAGATCGCCTTCCTCGATCTCGCCACCAACCAGCCGACCGTCGACTATCTGCGCGACCAGGGCTTCATGAAGGGCTTCGGCATCGACATCAAGGATCCGAAGAAATACGGCGATGAGGACGACGCGCGCATCTGCGGCCATGAGATGACCGGCGGCGCCGAGGATGGCGGCCGCACCGCCATGGAAACGCTGCTGCAGAAGTGCCCGGACGTGAGCGTGATGTATACGATCAACGAGCCGGCGGCGGCCGGTGGTTACCAGGCGCTCAAGGCGGCCGGCAAGGATGACGGCTCGGTCCTTGTGGTTTCGATCGATGGCGGTTGCCCGGGCGTCAAGAACGTCGCGGCCGGCGTCATCGGCGCGACCTCGCAGCAATATCCGCTGAAGATGGCCGCCATGGCCATGGAAGCGATCGAGAAGTTCGCCAAGACCGGCGAAAAGCCGAAGCCGACCCCCGGCAAGGAGTTCTTCGATACCGGCGCCACGCTGATCACCGACAAACCCGTCAACGGCGTCGAGTCGATCGACAGCAAGAAGGGCGCGGAACTTTGCTGGGGCTGATGCCCTTCCTAATACCCGCAACAACGGACTAAACTCACCGAAAGGGCGGCTCCGGCCGCCCTTTCCCGAAACACGGGATCCTGGGAGGGGATAGAGATGAGCGACGACGCAACCGGCTCAGTCTCGGCCGAGCGCGGCCTTCACGGCAGCGATCAGTCCGTGGCGAGCTTCGACGAAGACCGGGGCTCGGTGCTGAAGAGCATCCAGCGCTTCCTGCACGAATACCCTACGGCCATCCCGTTCATCGTGCTGGTCATCGGCATTCTGATCTTTTCGGTTGCGGCGGGCGGACGGTTCTTTGCGCCGTTCAATCTTTCGCTTGTCCTGCAACAGGTCACCATCATCGCCTTTCTGGGCATTGCCCAGACGCTGGTCATCCTGACCGCCGGCATCGATCTTTCGGTCGGCGCGATGATGGTGCTGTCGTCCATCGTCATGGGCAGGCTGACCGTCACCTACGGCGTGCCGGTCGAATTGAGTTTCATGCTGGGCCTGCTCACGGGTCTTGTCTGCGGCCTGATCAACGGCGTGCTGGTGGCGGTGATCAAGCTGCCGCCCTTCATCGTCACGCTCGGCACCTGGAGCGTCTACGGCGCGATGGTCATCTACGTCTCGCATTCCGAGACCGTGCGCGCCCAGGACATCGAGGCGGCGGGACCGCTGCTGCAGTGGCTGGGCCACACGATCAGGTTGGGAGGCGGCGCGGTGCTGACCTACGGCGCCATCGCCATGATCCTGACGGCTCTGATCATCTGGTATGTGTTGAACCGCACCGCCTTCGGCCGCCATGTCTACGCCACCGGTGACGACGACGAAGCCGCACGCCTCGCCGGCATCAACACCCGCGGCGTGTTCATTGCCGTCTACACGCTGGCCGGCTTCATCTGTGCCGTCGCCGCCTGGGCGCTTATCGGCCGCATCGGCGCCGCAAGCCCGCTCGGCAACCAGACCGCCAATCTCGATGCCATCACCGCCGTGGTGATCGGCGGCACCTCGCTGTTCGGCGGGCGCGGCTCGATCGTCGGGACATTGTTCGGCGCGTTGATCGTCGGCGTCTTCCGCAATGGCCTGGCGCTCGCCGGCGTCGACTCGCTCTGGCAGGAGTTCACCGTCGGCATCCTCATCATCCTCGCCGTCACCATCGATCAGTGGATCAGGAAGATTTCGGCATGAGCACCCAGTCGATTCATCAGGTTCCCATTCTTCAGGCCAAAGGCCTCAACAAGCGCTACGGCAGGGTGGTCGCTCTCGACAATGCCGATTTCGACCTGATGCCGGGCGAGATCCTTGCCGTCATCGGCGACAACGGCGCCGGCAAGTCGACGCTGGTGAAGGCGCTGTGCGGCGCGGTCATCCCGGACTCCGGCGCGATCGAGCTCAACGGCCAGCCGGTGCATTTCCGCTCGCCGATCGAGGCGCGCATGGCCGGCATCGAGACCGTCTACCAGAACCTGGCCTTGTCGCCGGCGCTGTCGATCGCCGACAACATGTTCCTCGGCCGCGAGCTGCGTAAGCCGGGTTTTGCAGGGCAATGGCTGAGGAGGCTTGACCGCTCGGCCATGGCGCGCATCGCCCGCGAGAAATTGTCCGAGCTTGGGCTGATGACCATCCAGAACATCAACCAGTCGGTCGAAACGCTCTCGGGCGGCCAGCGCCAGGGCGTGGCGGTGGCCCGCGCCGCGGCGTTCGGCAGCCGCGTCGTCATCATGGACGAGCCGACCGCGGCGCTCGGCGTCAAGGAAAGCCGCCGCGTGCTGGAGCTGATGCTCGACGTCAAGAAGCGCGGCCTGCCGATCGTGCTCATCTCGCACAACATGCCGCATGTCTTCGAGGTGGCCGACCGCATCCACATCCATCGTCTGGGCCGTCGCCTCGCCGTCATCGATCCTAAGCAATATACAATGTCCGACGCCGTCGCTTTCATGACCGGCGCCAAGGCACCGCCGGAAGTTTTGGAGACGGCCTGATTGGGCCGTCTTGTTCCGGCACACGACCATTGGCCAGCCGTCTAAATCGATTGAGTATATGTTGCAATGCACTAGGATGGGCTGGGAGGAACGATACAAGCCGTTATGATCACGCCAGTTGAACGAGAGGCGAAATGACATCCGCCATGACGATCGAAGCCCCTGTTCTCGACAATCCCGATCCCAAGACCCTCGCTGAGGAGGTCTTGATGTCGCTCAAGTACCGGGTCGGCAAGGACACAACCGTCGCCACGCCCTATGACTGGTTGACGGCTTCGATCAAGGTCGTCCGCGACCGCATCGTCGACCACTGGATGCAGGCAACCAAGGAAGCCTATGACCAGCAGGAAAAACGCGTCTATTACCTTTCGCTGGAATTCCTGATCGGGCGCCTGATGCGTGACGCCTTTTCCAATCTCGGCCTGATGGAGAACATGCGCGAGGCCCTGTCCTCCCTCGGCGTCGACCTCGACCTCATCGCGGGGCTCGAGCCGGACGCCGCGCTCGGCAATGGCGGCCTCGGCCGTCTCGCCGCCTGCTTCATGGAAAGCATGGCGACCGTCGATATCCCCGCCCATGGCTACGGCATCCGCTACGCCAACGGCATGTTCCGCCAGGAAATCCACGGCGGCTGGCAGGTCGAGCTGCCGGAGACCTGGCTCGATCACGGCAATCCCTGGGAGTTCGAACGGCGCGAGCGCTCCTTCGAGGTCGGCTTCGGCGGCTCGGTGGAATCGATCACCTCCAAGGACGGCCGGCTCGAACGCCACGTCTGGAAGCCGACCGAGCATGTGCTGGCAGTTGCCTACGACACGCCTGTCGCCGGCTGGCATGCCAGGCGCGTCAACACGCTGAGACTTTGGTCCGGCATGCCGATCGATCCGATCCTGCTCGACAAGTTCAACGCCGGCGACCACATCGGTGCGCTGGCCGAAAGCAACAAGGCCGACGCGCTGTCGCGCGTGCTCTATCCGGCAGATTCCCACATGGCCGGGCAGGAGTTGAGACTGCGGCAGGAGTATTTCTTCTCCACCGCCTCGCTGCAGGACATCGTGCAGCGTCATCTCAGCCAGTATGGCGACCTGAAATCGTTGCCCGACAAGGCGGCGATCCACCTCAACGACACCCATCCCGCGGTCGCCGTGGCGGAGCTGATGCGGCTCCTGATGGATGTCCACGGCATGGACTTCGACCAGGCCTGGGACATCACCAAGCGCACCTTCGGCTACACCAACCACACGCTGTTGCCCGAGGCGCTGGAAAGCTGGCCGGTGCCGCTGTTCGAACGTCTGCTGCCGCGCCACATGCAGATCGTCTATGCCATCAATGCGCAGGTGCTGCTCGAGGCCCGCGCCACCAACCAGTTCTCGGGCGATCAGATCGCCCGCATCTCGCTGATCCAGGAAAATGGCGACCGCCGCGTGCGCATGGGCAATCTGGCCTTCGTCGGCTCGCATTCGATCAACGGCGTCTCGGCCCTGCACACCGAGCTGATGAAGGAGACGGTGTTCGCCGATCTCCACAAGCTCTATCCCGACCGCATCAACAACAAGACCAACGGCATCACGCCCAGGCGCTGGCTGATCCAGTGCAACCCGGGCCTGACCTCGCTTGCCCGCGAGGCGATCGGCGACCGCTTCATGGACGACATCGAGGCGATCAAGGATCTCGATCCGCTCGCCGACGACGCGGCGTTCCGTGAGAAATTCGCCGCCGTGAAGCGGCAGAACAAGGTGAAGCTCGCCAACCTGATCGCCGATCGGCTCGGCGTTCGGCTCGACCCGTCGGCGTTGTTCGACATCCAGGTCAAGCGCATCCACGAATACAAGCGCCAGCTCCTCAACATCATCGAGGCGATCGCGCTCTACGACCAGATACGCTCGCATCCCGAGCGGGACTGGATGCCGCGCGTCAAGATCTTCGGCGGCAAGGCGGCGCCGAGCTACCACAACGCCAAGCTGATCATCAAACTGGCCAACGACGTCGCGAAAGTCATCAACGGCGATCCGTCGGTGCGCGGGCTGCTCAAGGTGGTGTTCGTGCCGAACTACAATGTCAGCCTAGCCGAGGTGCTGATGCCCGCCGCCGACCTCTCCGAGCAGATCTCGACCGCCGGCATGGAAGCATCCGGCACCGGCAACATGAAGTTCGGCATGAACGGCGCGCTCACCATCGGCACGCTCGACGGCGCCAATGTCGAGATGAAGGAACATGTCGGCGACGACAACATCTTCATCTTCGGCCTCACCACCGCCGAGGTCGCCGATCGGCGCAACAATGGCTACAACCCGCGCGGCATCATCGAGGCGTCCCCTGAATTGTCGCAGGCCGTCGCGGCGATCTCGTCCGGCGTCTTCTCGCCCGATGACCCCAATCGCTACCGCGACCTCATGAACGGGCTCTACAGCAGCGACTGGTTCATGGTGGCGGCTGACTTCGATTCCTACGCCGCCTGCCAGCGCGACGTGGACCGCGTCTGGCGCGACAGCCCCGATTGGAACGCGCGCGCCATCCGAAACGTTGCCCGCATGGGCTGGTTCTCGTCCGATCGCACGATCCGCCAATATGCGAAAGAAATCTGGAACGTACCCGTCTGATATGATTGCATGAGATCACGAACAATGTGGTGTCGTGCATGTCGCCCAAAAGTGCGTTGCGGTTTTCGGGCAACGACATGCACAAAACAAAATAACTCCCGGGGAGGGAACACCGCCTGATGAGGAAGCCGCGCGCGACCGCTGCGACAAGCGGGCCGGACGGACTGGCGCCAGCCGGCGATGTCGCGGCGATTGTCGCCGGAACGCATGGCGATCCTTTCTCGGTCCTGGGCGTGCAGGAAGCCGGCAAGGGCTTTGTCGCCCGCTGCTTCGTGCCCAACGCGGAATTCGTCACCGCCTATACGCTGGCCGGCAAGGAGGTCGGCGAGCTCTCGCGCCGCGACGATGCCGGCTTCTTCGAGGGCAAGGTCTCGATCCGCAAGCGCCAGCCGCTGCGCTATCACGCCAGCAACGCCGGCGGCGACTGGTGGCTGACCGATCCCTATTCCTTCGGCCCGGTGCTCGGTCCGATGGACGACTATTACATGGCCGAAGGCTCGCATCTCAGGCTGTTCGACAAGCTCGGCGCCCACATCGTCGAACACGAGGGCGCCACCGGCGTGCATTTCGCCGTCTGGGCGCCCAATGCCAGGCGCGTCTCCGTGGTCGGCGCCTTCAACGACTGGGACGGCCGCCGGCACACCATGCGCGACCGCAGGGATACCGGCATCTGGGAATTGTTCATTCCCGATCTCGGCGCGGGCCAGCCCTACAAGTTCGAGATCATCGGGCCCGACGGCGTGCGCCTGCCGCTCAAGGCCGATCCGTTCGCCTTCGAGTCAGAGCTGCGCCCGGCGACCGCCTCGGTGACGGCGCCGCCGATCGCGCATCAGTGGGGCGACGAGGCGCATCGCGGCTATTGGCAGAAGGCCGATCCCCGGCGCGAGGCGATCTCGATCTACGAGGTCCATGCCGGTTCCTGGCAGCGCCGCGACGACGGCACTTTCCTGTCCTGGGACGAACTGGCCGCGCGGCTCATCCCATACGTGGTCGACACCGGCTTCACCCATGTCGAGTTCCTGCCGATCTCGGAGCACCCTTACGACCCGTCCTGGGGCTACCAGACCACCGGCCTTTACGCGCCGTCGGCTCGCTTCGGCGACCCCGACGGCTTCGCCCGCTTCGTCGACGGCGCGCACCGCGCCGGCATCGGCGTCATCCTCGACTGGGTGCCGGCGCATTTCCCGGTCGACGAGCACGGGCTGGTGAAGTTCGACGGCACCGCGCTCTACGAGCATGCCGATCCGCGCCAAGGTTTCCATCCCGACTGGAACACGGCCATCTACAATTTCGGCCGCCGCGAGGTGGTGTCGTTCCTCGTCAACAACGCGCTGTTCTGGGCCGAGAAGTACCATGTCGACGGCCTGCGCGTCGACGCGGTCGCCTCGATGCTCTACCTCGATTATTCGCGCAAGGCCGGCGAGTGGATCCCTAACGAGAAGGGCGGGCGCGAGAACCTGCAGGCCGTCTCGTTCCTGCAGAAGATGAACAAGGAGCTTTACGGCCACCACCCCGGCGTGATGACGATCGCCGAGGAATCGACCTCATGGCCGAAAGTGTCGCGTCCCGTGCATGAAGGCGGCCTCGGCTTCGGCTTCAAGTGGAACATGGGCTTCATGCACGACACGCTGGAGTATCTCTCCAAGGAGCCGATCTTCCGCAAGCACCATCACAACGACATCACCTTCGGCCTGGTCTACGCTTTCTCGGAAAACTTCGTGCTGCCGCTGTCGCATGACGAGGTCGTGCACGGCAAAGGCACGCTGCTCAACAAGATGGCCGGCGACGACTGGCAGAAGTTCGCCACGCTGCGCGCCTATTACGCCTTCATGTGGGGCTATCCCGGCAAGAAGCTCCTGTTCATGGGCCAGGAATTCGCCCAGCGCCGCGAGTGGAGCGAGGAACGCGCGCTCGACTGGGACCTGCTCGAATTCGCGCCGCATCGCGGCGTCTGGCAGGCGGTGCGGGATTTGAACTACCTCTACCGTTCGCGCCCGGCGCTGCATGCGCGCGATTGCGAGCCGGAGGGCTTCTCCTGGCTGATCGTCGACGACCGCGACAATTCGGTCTTCGCCTGGCTGCGCAGCGCGCCGGACGGCAATTCGATCGCCGTCATCTCCAATTTCACGCCGGTGCCGCGCGAGAACTATCGCGTGCCGCTGCCGAAGGCGGGAAAATGGCGCGAAATCATCAATACCGACGCCGAGGTCTATGGCGGCTCCGGCATGGGCAATCGCGGCGTGGTCGAGGCGAGCGGGGAAGGGGGAGGCATATCGGCGACGATGCTCTTGCCGCCGCTGTCGACGATCATGCTGGAATTTGTCGCGGATTAAAGCAGATGATGTCTCATCCTGCTCTTGCAACGGTCCGGGCAGCTTGTTTGGGAGGGTAACAAAATGGCAGAGATCAAAAGAACCCAGCCGCTGGCGCGCGATGCCATGGCCTATGTGCTGGCCGGCGGCCGCGGCAGCCGCCTCAGGGAGCTGACCGACCGGCGCGCCAAGCCCGCCGTCTATTTCGGCGGCAAGACGCGCATCATCGATTTCGCCCTCTCAAATGCGCTCAACTCCGGCATCCGCCGCCTCGGCGTCGCCACCCAGTACAAGGCGCATTCGCTGATCCGCCACCTGCAGCGCGGCTGGAACTTCCTGCGGCCCGAGCGAAACGAAAGCTTCGACATCCTGCCGGCATCGCAGCGCGTGTCCGAAACGCAGTGGTATGAAGGCACGGCCGACGCCGTCTACCAGAACATCGACATCATCGAGGCCTACGGGCCCGAATACATGGTGATCCTCGCCGGCGACCACATCTACAAGATGGATTACGAGCTGATGCTGCGCCAGCATGTCGACGCCGGCGCCGACGTCACCGTCGGCTGCCTGGAAGTGCCGCGCATGGAGGCGACCGGCTTCGGCGTCATGCATGTCGACAAGAAGGACAACATCATCGCCTTCGTCGAGAAGCCGGCCGATCCGCCGGGCATTCCGGATAAACCGGAATTCGCCCTGGCCTCGATGGGCATCTACGTCTTCAAGACCAAGTTCCTGATGGAACAGCTGCGCCGCGACGCGGCCGAGCCTGGCTCCAGCCGCGACTTCGGCAAGGACATCATCCCTTACATCGTCCAGCACGGTAAGGCGATCGCTCACCGTTTCGCCAAATCCTGCGTGCGTTCCTCGCACGAGTCCGAGCCCTACTGGCGCGACGTCGGCACGGTGGACGCCTATTGGGAGGCCAATATCGACCTCACCGACGTCACACCCGAGCTCGACCTCTACGATCGCGACTGGCCGATCTGGACCTATGCCGAATTGAAGCCGCCGGCAAAGTTCGTGCATGACGAGGACGGCCGCCGCGGCGAGGCGATCTCCTCGCTGGTCTCCGGCGACTGCATCGTCTCCGGCGCCTCGCTGCGCCGCAGCCTTATCTTCACCGGCGCCCGCATCAATTCCTATTCCAAGCTCGAGGAAGTGGTGATGCTGCCCGACGTTACTGTTGGCCGCAAGGCGCGCCTCAGGCGCGTCGTCATCGACCATGGCGTGCAGATCCCCGAGGGGCTGGTGGTCGGCGAGGATCCGGCACTGGACGCCAAGCGTTTTCGCGTGTCGGAGAAGGGCATCTGCCTGATCACCCAGGACATGATCAACAAGTTGTCGACCTGATAAGGTTGATCAGCTGTCGATCTGATAGGGTCGATCAGCAAGCTGTCGGGTCGATCAGCAAGCTGACGACTTGATCAACAGATTGTCACTTTGACCTGTCACGTTGAGATCGGAATATGGAGCGCATGCAGGTTCTGTCGGTTACGCCCGAAATCTTTCCGCTGGTCAAAACCGGCGGGCTTGCCGACGTGACCGGCGCCCTGCCGATCGCGCTGGTCGGGAAGGGCGTGGCGATGCGCACGCTGGTCCCCGGCTATCCTGTCGTGATGGCGGCCTTCGCCAAGAAGAAGGCCGTTTACCAGTACCCGCTGCTGCAAGGCGGCAAGGCTTCGGTCCATGCCGTCAAGATCGGCGAGCTCGATCTCTTCGTGCTCGACGCGCCGCATCTCTTCGATCGCCAGGGCGGCCCCTACGGCACCGCCTCCGGCGCCGACTGGCCGGACAATTGGCGCCGCTTCGCGGCCTTGAGCCAGGTCGGCGGCGACATTGCCGGCGGCGCGATCTCCGGCTACCAGCCGGACATCGTTCATGCCCATGACTGGCAGTCGGCGATGACGCTTGCCTATATGCGATACGGCAAGGCGGTCGGCGTGCCGTCGCTGATCACCGTGCACAATCTTGCTTTCCAGGGCCAGTTCGGCGCCGGCATCTTCGGCGAGCTCGGCCTGCCGGCCATGGCTATGCAACTCGACGGCGTCGAATATTATGGCGGCGTCGGATTTCTCAAGGCCGGCCTGCAAGCCGCCTGGGCGATCACCACGGTAAGCCCGACCTATGCGCAGGAAATCCGCTCGCCGGAATTCGGCATGGGTCTCGACGGGCTGATCAACATGCGCTCCACCGATCTCTACGGCATCGTCAACGGCATCGACGTCGACATCTGGAATCCCGAGACCGACAAGCATCTGGTGGCCAATTATTCGGCCGAGACGCTTGCTGCGCGGGCCAAGAACCGCAAGGCGGTCGAAGAGCGCTTCAACCTGGAGGCGGACGGCAGCTCGATCGTCTGCGTCGTCAGCCGGCTGACGTGGCAGAAGGGCATGGACATCCTGGCCGCGGTCGTCGACGGCATCGTCGCCGCCGGCGCGCGCCTCGCCATCCTGGGCTCGGGTGACGCCGGTCTCGAAGGCACGCTGCTTGCCGCCGCCGCCCGTCATCGCGGCCGCGTCGGCGTCGTCGTCGGTTACGATGAAGGCCTTTCGCACGTCATGCAGGGCGGCTGCGATGCCATCATCATTCCGTCCCGCTTCGAGCCCTGCGGCCTGACCCAGCTCTATGGCCTGCGCTATGGCTGTGTGCCGGTCGTCGCCCGTACCGGCGGTTTGGCCGACACCATCATCGACGCCAATGAAGCCGCCTTGTCGGCAGGCGTCGCCACCGGCTTCCAGTTCGCGCCCAACAATGGCGGCGCGATGGTGCATGCCATCCAGCGGCTCGTCGAGCAGCATGCGCGGCCGGCGACCTGGGCCTCGATCCAGCGCCAGGGCATGAAGGCCGATGTCTCCTGGGACAAGAGCGCCGAAAAATACGTCGAACTCTATCGCTTGCTGCTTTCGAAAAGGGCTGCCTGAGGCATGATCAGAACCGTCCCCACCAAACCCTATACCGACCAGAAGCCAGGCACCTCCGGCCTGCGCAAGAAAGTGCCGGTCTTCCAGCAGGAGCACTATGCCGAGAACTTCATCCAGGCGATCTTCGACGCGCTGGACGGTTTCGAGGGCAAGACGCTGGTGATCGGCGGCGACGGCCGCTTCTACAACCGCGAGGTCATCCAGAAAGCCATCGCGATTGCCGCCGGCAACGGCTTCGGCAAGGTGATGGTCGGGCAGGGCGGTATCCTGTCGACCCCCGCCGCCTCCAACATCATCCGCAAATACAAGACCTTCGGCGGCATCATCCTGTCGGCCAGCCACAATCCCGGCGGCCCGCACGAGGATTTCGGCATCAAGTACAATGCCGGCAATGGCGGCCCGGCGCCCGAAAAGATCACCGACGCGATCTTCGCCAAGTCGAAGGAGATCAAGAGCTTCAAGATCGCCGATATAGGCGCCATCGACATCGACACCATCGGCACCGTCAAGGCGGGCGACATGACGGTCGAGATATTCGATCCGGTCAAGGACTATGCCGAATTGATGGAAAGCCTGTTCGACTTCGATGCGCTGAAGAAGCTCTTCAAGTCGGGCTTCCGCATGCGCTTCGACGCCATGCACGCGGTGACCGGCCCCTATGCCAAGGAGATCCTCGAACATCGCCTCGGCGCGCCCGAAGGCACCTGCCGCAACTTCAAGCCGCTTCCCGACTTCGGCGGCCATCACCCGGATCCGAACCTGGTGCATGCAAAACACCTCTATGATGAGATGATGGGGCCGGACGCGCCGGACTTCGGCGCGGCCTCCGACGGCGACGGCGACCGCAATCTGATCATCGGCAGGGGCATCTTCGTCACGCCGTCGGACTCTGTGGCGATGCTTGCCGCCAATGCCCAACTGGCGCCGGGCTACAAGGACGGCCTGAAAGGCATCGCCCGGTCCATGCCGACCAGCGGCGCGGCCGACCGCGTCGCCGAAAAGCTCGGCGTCGGCATCTACGAGACGCCGACCGGCTGGAAGTTCTTCGGCAACCTGCTCGACGCCGGCATGGCGACCATCTGCGGCGAGGAAAGCGCCGGCACCGGCTCCAACCACGTGCGCGAGAAGGACGGTCTGTGGGCCGTGCTCTTGTGGCTCAACATCCTCGCCGCGCGCGGCGAGAGCTGCAAGCAGATCGTCACCGAGCATTGGGCAACGTATGGCCGCAATTACTATTCGCGCCACGATTACGAGGAGGTCGAGAGCGACCGCGCCAACGCGCTGGTCGACGAACTGCGCGCCAAGCTTGGTTCGCTCCCCGGCACCGGCGTGCGCGGCCTGAAGATCGCCAAGGCCGACGATTTTGCCTATCACGATCCGGTCGACGGCTCCGTGAGCGAGCATCAGGGCATACGAATCCTGTTCGAGGGCGGCTCGCGCGTTGTCCTGCGCCTCTCCGGCACCGGCACGTCAGGGGCGACGCTGCGCGTCTATATCGAGCGCTACGAGCCGGACAAGGCCAGGCACGATCTCGACACCCAGGAGGCGCTCGCCGATCTCATCGCCGCCGCCGACGACATCGCCGGCATCAAGAGCCACACCGGCCGCAACAAGCCGAGCGTGATTACTTGAGGGTGGCGGCGCGGCGGCTCCCCCTTCTCCCCTTGTGGGACAAGGTGTCGCCGAAGGCGACGGATGAGGGGTGCTCCAGCTTGGCGCAAACCGGCGTTGGCACCGCCGGCGCCTCATTTCTTCCAACACCCCTCATCCGTCTCGGCGCCGCGCGCCGGTCCACCTTCTCCCCCAAGGGCAGAAGGGGAGCGCTCGCATGACCCAGCTTGGCGCTACCATCACCCCCGAAGGCATACGCTTTGCCGTCTGGTCTTCATCGGTGCGGCGTCTCTGGGTCTCGATCTTCGACGACACCGGCGCGCGCGAACTCGACCGGCTGGAGCTCAATCCGGAAGACGAGGGCGTGCACGCGCTCCTCGTCTCCGGCCTTGGCGAGGGCACGCATTACGGCTTTCGCGCCGATGGCGACTATGCGCCGGAGCGCGGCCTATGGTTCGACCCGAACAAGCTTCTCACCGACCCCTACGCCGTCGAGCTGGACCGTCCATACCAATACCATTGGCGGCTCGCAGCCAAGCGCAACGAAAGCGCCGACACCGCCTCGCTGATGCCGAAGGCGATTGCGCGCCCGCTGCCCAAGCCGCAGCCGGCCAAGCCGCCGCTGTTCCAGGCCGGCGGGCTGATCTACGAGCTCAACGTCCGCTCCTTTACCAAGCTGCATCCGGACGTGCCGGAGGCTGAGCGCGGCACCATCGCGGCGCTTGCCCATCCGGCTGTCGTCGCGCACCTGAAGGGTCTCGGCGTCTCCGCAGTCGAATTGATGCCGGTCACCGCGTCGATCGACGAGCGGCACCTGCCGCCATTGGGGCTGAGCAACGCCTGGGGCTACAATCCCGTCACCTTCATGGCGCTCGATCCGCGTCTCGCGCCCGGCGGCCTCGAGGAACTGCGCGATACCGTCGCCGCGTTGCGCAAGGCGGGAATCGGCACCATCCTCGATCTCGTCTTCAACCACACCGGCGAAAGCGACCGGCTCGGGCCGACACTGTCGCTGCGCGGACTGGATGCGATAAGCTACTACCGGCATCAGCCGGACGGCAGGCTGGTCAACGACACCGGCACCGGCAACACCGTCGCCTGCGACCGTCCGGTGGTGCGCGAGATGGTGCTCGACACGCTCCGCCACTTCGTCCGCTTCGCCGGTGTCGATGGCTTCCGTTTCGATCTGGCGCCCGTGCTCGGGCGGGTCGACGGCGCCTTCGAGCCGGACGCGCCGCTGCTTCAGGCCATCGCCGGCGATCCTGTGCTCGCCGATCGCGTGCTGATCGCCGAGCCCTGGGATATCGGTCCGAACGGTTACCAGCTCGGCAGTTTCCGTCCGCCATATCTGGAATGGAACGACCGCTACCGCGACGATGTCAGGCGCTTCTGGCGCGGCGATACCGGCGCGATCGGCGCTCTGGCCACCCGGCTTGCCGGTTCCTCCGATGTCTTCGGCAGGGACGGCCAACCGGCGAGCCGCAGCGTTAATTTCATCGCCGCGCATGACGGCATGACGCTGACCGACATCGTCGCCTATGAGCGCAAGCACAACGAGGCAAATGGCGAGCAGAATCGCGACGGCCACAACGACAATTTGTCTTGGAACAACGGCGCCGAGGGCGAGACGGACGACGCGGCGATCGCCATGGCCCGCTTCAACGACCAGCTCGCGCTGCTCGCCACGCTCTTTGCCTCGCGCGGCACCATCATGCTGACTGCCGGCGACGAGTTCGGCCGCACGCAGAAAGGCAACAACAACGCCTATGCGCAGGACAATGCCATCACCTGGCTCGACTGGGCCGGCCGCGACCGGGCGCTCGAGCAACACGCATCGTCGCTCGCTGCGCTGCGCCGGGCCTTTCCTGCGCTGGCAGATACACGCTTCCTGAGCGGCGAACCCGCCGACGGATCGGAAATCCCCGACGTGGCCTGGCTGACCGAGATCGGCGCGCCGCTCGGCGAGGCTGACTGGAACGATCCCGGGCGACATCGCCTCGTCATGATGCTCGGCGATAGCGGGGGCGGCCGCCTGGCTGTGTTGATCAACGGCGACCGCCGCCAATGTGTCTTCAGCCTGCCGGCGCGCGACGGATTTGAATGGCGCCCGGCAATCGAGACGCAGCCGGTCGATCTGGCGCGGCCGTTGCCCGGTCGCAGCGTCGGTTTCATGATCGAGCGGCGAGCCGCTAAATCGCGCAGCAGGAAGGGGTCGTGATGGCTTGCGGCAATCCAGAGCAAGGCGCCGAATGGTGGCGCGGCTGCGTCATCTACCAGGTCTATCCGCGCTCCTTTCAGGATACGAGCGGCGACGGCAGCGGCGACCTGAAGGGCATCACCGCGCGGCTCGCCCATATCGCTTCGCTCGGTGTCGACGCGGTCTGGCTGTCGCCCTTCTTCAAGTCGCCGATGGCCGACATGGGCTATGACGTGTCCGATTACCGCGATGTCGATCCGATCTTCGGCACGTTGGAGGATTTCGACGCGCTGGTCGCCGAGGCGCATCGACTCGGCATGAAGCTCATCATCGACCAGGTGATCTCGCATTCTTCCGACAAGCACGAATGGTTCGTCGAAAGCCGCGCCAGCCGCGACAATGCCAAGGCCGACTGGTATGTCTGGGCCGACGCCAGGCCGGACGGCAACGCCCCCAACAACTGGCTGTCCGTCTTCGGTGGCCCGTCCTGGGAATGGGACGCCACCCGCCGGCAATATTACATGCACAATTTCCTGGCCGCGCAGCCGGATCTGAACTTCCACAATCCTGACGTTCAGGACGCGCTGCTCGACACCGTGCGCTTCTGGCTGGAGCGCGGCGTCGACGGCTTCCGGCTGGATACCGTCAACTACTATGTCCACGACCGCTGGCTGCGCGACAACCCGCCCTTGGCATCAAGCGTCGCCGGCACCAACGGTTCGACCAGTACCTATGCCTTCCAGGAGCATCTCTTCGACAAGACGCGGCCCGAGAACCTCGACTTCCTGAAACGCTTCCGCGCGCTGCTCGACGAATATCCCGACCGCGCCGCGGTCGGCGAGGTGGGTGACGAGGAGCGTTCCTTGCAGACGCTCGCCACCTATGTATCCGGCGGCGACAAATTGCAGATGTGCTACACGTTCGACCTGCTCAGCCCGCAATTTTCCGCCGCCCATGTGCGCGGCTGCGTGGAGGCGTTCGAGACGACCGCCCCGGACGGCTGGGTCTGCTGGGCCTTCTCCAACCATGACGTCGTGCGCCACGTCAGCCGCTGGACACGGCCCGGCGAGAGCCCGGACGCGGTGGCGAAGTTCTCGATCGTGCTATTGTCATGCCTGCGCGGGTCGATCTGCCTCTATCAGGGCGAGGAACTGGGGCTGGAGGAAGCCGAGCTTGCCTATGAGGATCTGCGCGATCCGGTCGGCATCCGCTTCTGGCCGGGCGTGAAGGGTAGGGACGGCTGCCGCACGCCGATGGTATGGCAGGCGGAGGCGGACAATGCCGGCTTCTCCACCGGCAAGCCTTGGCTGCCGGTGCCGCAAGCACATCGTGTGCGTGCGGTCGATGTCCAGCATGGCGAAGGCGGTTCCGTGCTGGCGACTTATCGCTCGATCCTTGCCCTGCGCAGGCGCCATCCGGCGCTGATCCAAGGCTCTATCCGTTTCCTCGAGGCCGAGGGCGATGTGCTGGCTTTCATCCGCCAGCACGAAGACGAGAAATTGCTGTGCGTCTTCAACTTCGCCGCGGAGCCGGCGAACTGGGCGCTGCCGGCCGAGATCAGGGATACCGAGGTAACGGCTCTTGCCGTTGACGTCGCCGGCGTTCTTGGCGGTGTTCTCGAGGAGGTTGCCCTGGCACTGCCGCCCGTGGGGTGCTTCGTCGGGAGAATTGCCTGAAAGGCGGCTTACTGAACCAGCACCGAGCGTCCGCACGTCGCGCCGGTGACCCGGACGTCGGCCTCGCCGACACCGACCCCAAGCGCCCCAAGCACATTGTAGACCAAGCTGTCGACCGGCGCGGTCACGCCGTTGAGCAGCGTCGTCACCGCCGGCTTCACCGTGCCGAGCACGGCGGTCACGTCGAGGCCTAGCCCCAGCGCATTGACCGAAAGCGACAGGTTGTTGACCAGCGATGTCGTCAGCGACTGCGTCAGGTTCTTCGTCGACACCGTCTTGATCGCCTTGTTGGCGATGTCGGTGGCGTTGTAGGTCAGGGTGGTCGGCGCCATGTTGGTGACCGAGAAGGCCGACGAGCCTGTCACCTGCAGCACCGGGATGAGCAACGGCTTCAGGTCCGCGATATCGGCGTCGGAGAAGGACTGCGGCTTGGTGAAATCCGCGAAGCCGCTTGCGCTGCTGTTGGCGAGATGGGCTGAGACCACGCCCGGCTGCGCGGCGATCGAAACCTTGATGCTGGAGGGACCCGTCGGGCAACTGATATCGGTCAGCTTCGCTTCGGCATAGGCCACTTCGACATTGAGCGGCAGGTGGACGGCGACAAGACTGGCGCCGCCGCCGAGATTGGAATTGCCAAGTGTCACGCTGGCGTTGAGCTTGATGCGAGTCTGCGCCGTGCGCACCACGGTGCCTGCCTCTCCGACCGCGAGCCAGGGCGAGTTCTGCATCGGCTCGCCGATGGCGATGGCAAGCGTCGTCGATGCCAGCCCCGGTATCGTGGCGCCGAGATTGACCGGGACCTGGTTCGTGCCGTTGGCAAGCGCCGCCGCCGCCGTCAGCATGCTGAGCGCGCTGGCGTCGACCGACAGCCCGGCGGGTTTCTGCCCGAGGCCGAGGCTGCCCACCGAGCCCAGGTCGACGAGGCTGCCGAGCGGAATCTTGACCGTGTTGGTGGCGCTGGAGGCCATGGTCTGCAGGGCGATCTTGGCTGTGCGGTCCAGCCCTGGCACATTGGCCATCGCGGTGGCGATCTGGCCGATCGTTGCCTTGGAGGCGAGCACGTCGGAATAGCTGACGCCAGTCAGGTGCAATTGCGTGGCCAGCGCATCGGTGAACGAAAGAACGTCGACGTCAGCTGAGATCAGCGAATTGTAATCCATCACGCTGAGCGAGATGCCGTTGCCGCCGAGAAGGCCGCCGAGAAGCGCGTTGAGAATGCCGCCATTCAGGCTGGCAAGCCGCGAGCCGACCGAAAAAGCCGCTTGCGGCTGCGCGCTGGCGATAGCGGTCGTGCCAAGAGTGGGCGGCGACATGATCGAGCCGGCGAAATAGAGCGTGCCCTGCTTCTTCAGCGACACCTGCACGGCATTGTAGGGCAGCTTGCCCGCCTCGAACCGGTTGCCGGCGGCAATGGTGCTGACGCCCGTGTAGCGCCCCGGCACGATCTGGACGACCGCCTTGCTGGCGGTTGGCGCCGCGGTGGTGCCTTGCTGCTGCACGGCGACCGAGGTGATGCCGTTGTCGCTGAGCGTCGTCAGCACCGCCTGCTCGGCATTGGTGATGTTCGAGGCCGCGGTGATGGCGGCAAGGTCGACGATCGACTGCGCGGCGCGGCGCTCGTTGTAAAGTGAACCTTCGTCGATCGCGAAGGCGGTCAGCGCCAGCGCCACCGGCGTGCATAGCGCCGTCATGACGGCGAAATTCGCATTACGGTCGGCGAGCAGTCTCCGCGTCGCCGCCATCAATCCCCCCTTGATGGGCATCATATGCCTCCGACGCGGATCGTCGATTGACTCTGGATCGTCGTGCCCGGCAGCGGCAGTGTCCGGAACAGGTTCCAGATCGGCAGGTTGCGTGCATCGTAGCTGACCGAGACGACGAACTGGCTGCCGTCGGCGACACTGTCCTGTGCGTTGATGGTCAGCTTGTTGGGATCGACGAAGGGGTACCCCGCGACGTCGTGGGCGATGAAATCGGTGACCAGTGCCTGCCGCTCGGTCTGGTTGAGGCCGGCAATCGCCGTGCGCGCCGCATCGGCGGCGATCTGCTGCACGGAGTGGCTGGCACCGAAATAGATTCCATATGCAACCATGCCGAGCAGAAGCAGGATGAAGATCGGCGCAAGCATGGCGAATTCGATTGCCGACGTCCCCGAGGCGTCCGCCCGGAAACGAGACCAAGAAACAGGGAATTTTCGGTTTTTCAGCATGTTGCGGAGAATGCCAACACCTGCCTGCAAAAATAGAAAACACATCGAACAACCGGCAGGTGTGCCAAGTTGAAGGCAAGCTATAAGCTTTAGGTTTCGCTGTTTTAGCGTGATGACGCTCACTCTGCGTCAAGCAGGCAATGGTTGAAATAAGATTTCGCTCTGTCTAGTCTCCTGCCACCAGCCGCCGGAACGGATCGGCGGCACGCCTGAAACGGGGCCGTTTCAACGGTTCCGGGTGTCAAAACTTAAAAAGGCGCGGCTGAGGGGCCGCGCCGACAGGGAGAAACTTCATGCTGAAAAACATGCTGAAGGCGACGGTGTTCGCCACCACCATGGCTCTGGCCGCCGGCACCTTGTACACGCCGGCCTTCGCCGAGACCGTCTACAACCGCGGCGCCGCCGCCGAGGCGGAGACGGTCGATCCGCACAAGACATCGACAGTCTATGAAGCCGATATCATACGCGACCTGTTCCAGGGCCTCGCCATGCATGACCAGAAGACGAACCTCATTCCGGGCGCCGCCGAAAGTTGGACGGTATCGGATGACGGCACCGTATACACCTTCAAGCTGCGCAAGGACGGCCTCTGGTCGGACGGCACCCCGGTGACAGCGGACGACTTTGTCTATTCGTTCCGTCGACTCGAAGATCCGGCCACCGCTGCGGAATACGCCTCGATGCTCTATCCGGTGAAGGGCGCGGAGGACTTCAACACCAAAAAAGGCAAGGCCGAGGATATGGGCGTGAAGGCGATCGACGCCAACACGCTTGAAGTCACGCTGAAGGCTCCGACACCCTACTTCCTGGAGATGCTGACCCACCAGGCGACCTATCCGGTCAACAAGGCTTCCATCGACAAGCTCGGCGCCGACTGGATCAAGCCGGGCAAGCTGGTCTCCAACGGCGCCTATACGCTGGCGGAGTGGGTTCCCAACGACCATATGAAATTGGTCAAGAACCCGAAGTTCTGGGACGCCGCGAGCGTCAAGCTCGACGTGGTCAACTACATCCCGACCGAGGATCGCTCGTCGGCGATGAAGCGTTTCGAGGCCGGTGAACTCGACAGCTATGGCGACCTGCCAACTGAGCAACTCGCCGATCTCAAGACCAAATTCGGTGACCAGGTCCGTGTCGGGCCATATCTCGGCACTTATTATTACGCGATCAAGACAGACAAGGCGCCGTGGGACAATGTCGAGTTGCGCAACGCAATCTCGATGGCGATCGACCGCGACTTCCTCGCCGAGAAGGTCTGGCAGAACTCGATGCTGCCCGGATATTCGATGGTGCCTCCGGGCATCGAGGGCTACACGCCGGCACTGGCCAAATACGCCGACATGCCGCAGATCGACCGCGAGGACGAGGCCAAGAAGATCCTGGAAAAACTAGGCTATACACCCGAGCATCCGTTGAAGATGGAGATCCGCTACAACACCTCGGAGAACCATAAGAACACGGCGGTCGCCATCCAGGAACAGTTGAAGCCGCTCGGCGTCGAGGTGACTCTGCTCAACACCGACACCAAGACCCACTACGGCTTCCTCGAGCAGAAGGGCAATTACGACGTCGCCCGCGCCGCCTGGATCGCCGACTACAAGGATCCGGAGACCTTCCTCGGCATCTCGCGCAAGGCAAGCGGCAACAACTACTCGAACTACAACAGCCCTGCCTATGAAGCCGCCATGGACAAGGCGGCCGCTGCGGGCGGCAAGCCTGAGGAGCGCATGAAGGACCTCGCCGCAGCCGAGCGCATCCTCGTCGACGATGTCGGCGAGATCCCGCTTCTCTACTACAGCTACCACGACATCGTTTCCTCGAAGCTGCATGGCTTCGACGACAATGTGATGGACATTCATCCGTCCCGCTTCATCTCCAAGGACTGACAAGAAACCTTGGCCGTGCCGCCGCTCTCTTTTTGGGAGCGGCGGCCTCGGTCTGTCATCGTGCCGGGCCGAAAGTCGGATTGGATTTTCGGGCATGCCGGTGCGAAGATCAGAGATGCCAGCGCGCCACGGTCTCGTCTGGAGAGCTGTCGCCCTGGCTGAAGCGGGGCGCCGATGCTGCGTTATGTCTTCCGGCGGCTGTTGACCGCCATCCCCACGCTATTCGTCATCGTGACGGTGGCGTTTTTCCTGATCCGCGTCGCCCCTGGCGGCCCGTTCAACCAGGAGCGGGGCCTGAGCCCCGAGATCAGGGCCAATCTCGAAGCCCAGTTCGGCCTCAACGATCCGCTCTGGCTGCAATATGTTCACTATCTCGGCAATCTTTTGCGCGGCAGTTTCGGCCCGAGCTACAACCTGCCGGATTTCACCGTCACCGAACTCTTCGCCAAGGGCCTGCCGATCTCCATCCAGATCGGCACCTCGGCGCTGGTGCTGGCGCTGCTGCTGGGCTCCATCCTGGGCACCATCGCCGCGCTCAACCAGAACAAAATAGGCGATTATTCGGTGATCGCCTTGGCCACCGCCGGCAGCACCATCCCGACCTTCGTCATTGCGCCGGTGATCCAGCTCGTCTTCGGGCTGTCCTGGAAGCTATTGCCGATCGGCGGCTGGGGCGACGGCGCCTTCATCAACAAGGTTGGCCCGGTGCTGACGCTGGCCTTGCCGCAGGTCGCCATCGTCGCCCGCCTGATGCGCGGCTCCATGATCGAGAGCCTGCGTTCGCACCATATCCGCACGGCGCGCGCCCTCGGTCTCTCCGACTGGTCGGTGGTGGTCAAGCACGCGCTGCGCGGCGCCGTGCTGCCGATAGTCTCCTTCAGCGGCCCGGCGGCCGCCGCGCTGTTGACCGGTTCGATTATCGTCGAGACGATCTTCTCCATTCCCGGCGTCGGCCGCTACTTCGTCGATGCAGCCCTCAACCGCGACTATACGCTGGTCATGGGAACCGTGGTGGTGATCGCGCTCTTCACCATCGTCTTCAACCTGATCGTCGACCTGCTCTATGCGGTCGTCGATCCGAGGGTGCGCTATGACTGACTTCGCCGTCGCCGTCCCCGAGCCGATCGTCGGCCGCTCGCTCTGGGGCAATGCCTGGGCTCGGCTCAAGCGCAACCGCGCCGCGATGCTCAGCCTCTATTACCTGGCCTTCATCGCCGTCACCAGCATTTGCGGCCCGTGGGTCGTGCCGCATGAATACACCACCATCTATGGCGACTATGTGCGCATGCCGCCGAGCCTTTCGGCCTATCCGAAACCCGACATGATCCAGGGTGCGCTGGGCGACGCCATCAAGCGCATGCGCGCCGACATCAAGGAATGGCACCAGGACGGCAATCGCGTCACCGTAACCGTCACCTCGACCAAGCCGATCGACGACCGCAACATCCGCTATCTCGACCGCTCCGACGCCTTCGATGACACCAGGATCGAGAACAAGTCGCCCGACGGTCTCGAAGTGACGATGAGCTCGGCCGTGAAGCAGCAATATTTCTTCTTCGGCACCGACAACACCGGCCGCGACCTGCTCTCGCGAACACTGATGGCAGGACGCATCTCTTTGGCCATCGGCCTGCTCGCCGGCGTCGTCGCCGGCGTCATCGGCGTCATCTATGGCGCCACAGCTGGCTTGGCCGGCGGCCGGGTCGACGAGGTGATGATGCGCATCGTCGACGTGCTCTATTCGCTGCCCTTCATCTTCTTCGTCATCATGCTGGTGGTGTTTTTCGGCCGCAACTTCGTGCTGATGTTCCTCGCCGTCGGCGCTGTGCTGTGGCTCGACATGGCGCGCATCGTGCGCGGCCAGGCGCTGTCGATCCGCAGGCAGGAATATGTCCAGGCGGCGGAAGCCATGGGCGTCGGCCAGCGCGGCATCCTGTTGCGCCATGTCATCCCAAACCTGCTTGGCCCCGTGGTCATCTACATGACGCTCTTGGTGCCGCAGGTGATTATCCTGGAAAGCTTCCTCTCCTTCCTCGGTCTCGGCGTGCAGGAGCCGATGACCAGCTGGGGCGTGCTGATCTCGGTCGGCGCCAAGAACATCGGCTACGCCAACTGGCTGCTGCTGTTCCCGGCCTTCTTCCTCGTCTCGACGCTGTTCGCGCTGAATTTCGTCGGCGACGGCCTGCGCGACGCCCTTGACCCGAAGGACCGTTGACATGGCCACCGAAACGATCCTCAGCGTCAAGGACTTGCGCGTCCGTTTCCAGACCCTCGACGGCACGGTCGAGGCGGTCAAGGGCATCAACATCAAGGTCAATGCCGGCGAGACGGTCGCCGTCGTCGGCGAATCCGGCTCCGGCAAGAGCCAGACGATGATGGCGGCGATGAGCCTGCTTTCCTCCAATGGCGAGGCGACGGGCCATGTCGATTATCGCGGCCGGAACCTTCTGGCCATGTCGAAGAGCGAGCTGAACCAGGTGCGCGGCCGCAAGATCAGCATGATCTTCCAGGAGCCGATGACCTCGCTCGACCCGCTCTACACCATCGGCAACCAGCTGATCGAGCCGATCCGCCGGCATCGCGGGCTTGCCGCCGCGGCCGCACGGGAGGAAGCGCTGAAGCTCCTGAGGCTGGTGCATATTCCCGATCCCGAACGGCGGATGAAATCCTATCCGCACGAGATGTCGGGCGGCCAGCGCCAGCGCGTCATGATCGCCATGGCTCTGGCCAACGATCCCGACATCCTGATCGCCGACGAACCGACGACGGCGCTCGACGTCACCATCCAGGCGCAGATCCTGACGCTGCTGGCCGAACTGCAGCGCAAGCTCGGCATGGCCATCGTCTTCATCACCCACGATCTAGGCATCGTGCGCCGCTTCGCCGATCGCGTCTATGTCATGCGCCAGGGCGAGGTGGTGGAGGAGGGCGCGGCGGAAGCGCTCTTCGCCAACCCGCAGCATGCCTACACCAAGATGCTGCTCGCGGCCGAGCCTACGGGCACCAAGGCGGCGCCGCCCGCCAGTGCGCCGGTGCTGCTCGAAGGCCGCAATGTCGAGGTGGTGTTCAAGATCGGCGGCGGTTTCTTCGGCGGCGAGCCGCTGATGCTGCGCGCGGTGGACAGGATCTCGGTCCGGCTGAAGCGCAATCAGACGATCGGCATCGTCGGCGAGTCCGGCTCGGGCAAGTCGACGCTCGGCCGCGCGCTGCTCAGGCTCTTGCCCAGCGACGGCGTCATCCGCTTCGGCGACCGCGATATTTCCGAGGCCGACCGCCAGGCGATGCGGCCGCTCAGGCGCGAATTGCAGCTCGTCTTCCAGGATCCATTCGGTTCGCTGTCGCCGCGCATGACCGTCGGTCAGATCGTTACCGAAGGCCTTTTGGTGCACGAGCCCTCGCTCACGGGCAAGCAGCGCGACCAGCGCGCCATCGGGGCGCTGCGCGAGGTCGGCCTCGATCCCAACGCGCGCAACCGCTACCCGCACGAATTCTCCGGCGGCCAGCGCCAGCGCATCGCCATTGCCCGCGCCATGATCCTGAAGCCGAAAGTGGTGGTGCTGGACGAGCCGACCTCGGCGCTCGACCGCTCCGTGCAGAAGCAGATCGTCGAGCTGTTGCGCAAGCTGCAGGCCGACCACGAACTGTCCTATCTCTTCATCAGCCACGACCTCGCGGTGGTGCGCGCCATGGCCGACTACATCATCGTCATGAAGCAGGGAAAGATCGTCGAGGAAGGGCCGACGCAAGAGATCTTCGACAATCCGCGCGAAGCCTATACGCAGACGCTGATGAACGCGGCGATCGATTCGACAAAGTTCCGCATGAGCGCTTGAGGCGGGCGAGCCCAGCCAGGCTAATGCATGTCGCCCAAAAGTGTGCGGCGGCATCGCCTGTATCCGTTCGGCGCGACGCGCTTCAGGTTCACTGCGCGGATGGGCACCTCTGCTTCCGCGTGGCGACGATCGCCTGCTGCTGTTGCTGCAGCCTGTCGATCCGGGCGGTTTCGCGATTGGCCACCACCGTCTTCACGCGCTCGCCGCCGAGCAACCACGTCGGCACGCTCGTGTTGGCGACCTTGCCGCGGGCTATTGCGGTCCGTGAAATATCAGTGGCGGTGTCGCCGACCGCATTATTGAGCTCGGGGCAGTTCATTTTGTCGTACTTCGCCGGGCTGATCGACGCCGTGGTCGATGAACAGCCTGCCGCGAACAGGAGGAACACGAGTGTCGGTGCAATGGCCGTCGGCGTGAACTTCATACTCTCAACCCTGGTTCGCCGTCTTACAGTCCCGCGCATCTCGAAAGCATAGCGGGTTGCCATTAGGCCAAACTGAGAAACTGTTGTCGAGCGTTGCCGCGCGATTCTGTTTCGAAGGTCAGGCCATCCTTCGACGGCGCTGACCGCAATAACTATTGGCATAATATGCCATGTCCCTGTATCGTGCCTGTTGAATTGGAGCTGATATCGCGATGCCGACACGCAATGTTGTCCTGACGGAACACCTCGAAGAGATGATCGACCGACTGGTGAAAACCGGGCGTTATCAGAACGCCAGCGAGGTATTGCGTGACGGCTTGCGGCTGGTCGAGCAGCGCGAGGCGAGGGAGTCGGCAAAGCTGGCTGCGCTCAGGGAGGCCGCCAACATAGGCTTCCACGACATCGAACAAGGCCGTTTCGAGGATGTTACTGAAGACGGCGTCGAAAAATTTATGGATGGCCTGGGGCAACAGGCAAGCTTACGCGCGAAAAAAACCGGCTTGTAAGGCCATGGTCCTATACCGGCTTTCCGCGGCCGCGAAGGAAGACATCGTTCAAATACTCGCCTACACGGAAGTCAAAGTCGGCGAGATTGCGCGTATTCGCTACCAACGGCTGCTGATGGTCGCCCTGGCGACATCGTCGCCGATCCCCAACGGGCCGGCAGCATCGCCCGCGCGGAGCTGGGAAACAAGATCCGCAGCTACCACCTGCGCCATAGTCGGGACCGCGCGCGGACCGAACATGGCATCGTGCTACGACCGCGCCATTTCCTGCTCTATCGCATGACGCTCCAGGTCATCGGAATTGGCCGCGTTCTCCACGACGCGATGGAACTACAGCGTCATCTGCCGGAGAGCTACGGCGACGATTGACGCCAGTCTTGATTTCAGGCGGGGAGCAATTTCGGGAAAAGCCAAGTGCTTGTTTTTTCTGGTCGGAGTGGCAGGATTTGAACCTGCGACCCCCTCGTCCCGAACGAGGTGCGCTACCAGACTGCGCTACACTCCGTGACCAGACCGCGGGCTTATAGCTGCCGCTTTCCGATCCTGCAAGCGGCAATGGCAGCACTTGTGTCGCATTTCCTTTCTTTCGCGAAGCTTGCCCGAATGGCATAGGATTGGCTGTCAGCTAAAGGGGGGCTTAAAGGCTTTTGTCGTAAGGCCGTCCCATCGGAGCCAGACTTTTGACAGGGTCGTTCATGAGCCAGCGCATCGTCAGTTTCGTCATGAGCGGCGGCGTCGGCTCGCGGCTGTGGCCGCTGTCGCGCGAGGACAACCCCAAGCAGTTCCACGACTTCTCGGGCGACGGCTCGATGCTGGCTAAGACCTTGCGCCGGCTGGCGGCGCGCCCGCAAGGCGAGACACCGATTTTCCTGATCGCCGCGGAACGTCACGCCGACCGCGTCCATGCCGACCTTGCCGGCCTCGATCTTGCCGGCGGCGGACCGCTGTTCGAGCCGACAGGCCGCAACACGGCCGCCGCCGTTGCGCTGGCCTGCCTGCGCACGCTCTCCGAATATGGCGACGAACTGGTGCTGGTGGTGCCGTCCGACCACGAAATATCGACGCCTCGTCAGTTCTGGCAAAGCATCGAGGCGGGCGCTGGCGCGGCAAATGCCGGCCGGCTCGTTGTGTTCGGCCTGAAACCGACACAGCCCGAGACCGGCTATGGCTATATCGAGGTCGGGGCGGGCAAGGACGGCGTCTTCGACGTCTCGCGCTTCGTCGAAAAGCCCGATCTCGCCACCGCGCAGGCCTATCTGGACGCCGGCAGCTTCTACTGGAACACCGGCATCTTCCTGTTCCGCGCCGGCGCCATGCGCGATGCCTTCGCGGCCCATGAACCGAAAATCTGGCAGGCGACGGAGGCCGCCTACAAGGCTGCGACCAGCGATCTGTCCGGCCTCTACATGCCGCTGGAACTCTATTCCGCGATCCCGTCGACCTCGATCGACTACGCCATCATGGAACGCGCGAAAGACATCGCCATGGTGCCGGCCGGCTTCCGCTGGAACGATCTCGGTTCATGGCAGTCGCTGCTCGATGTCGGCCCGTCCGATGGGCAGGGCAATGTCATCGTCGGAGACGTCGTCGCCATCGATTGCGAGAACTCCTATATCCGCAGCGAGGGGCGCCTGCTGTCGGCGATCGGCATGAAGGACGTGGCGATCGTCTCCACCGCCGACGCCACTTTCGTCGCGCCGGTCAGCCACAGCCAGCACGTCAAGAAGGTCGTCGAGCAGTTGGAGAAATCCGGCCGGCTCGAAACCAGGTTCACGCCGGCGCATGACCGCGTCATCGAGAGCGGCGCCTGGCGGCGGCGCGTGCGCCACTGGCTGTTCGAGGAGACGCTGCCGCTATGGTCTACCATTGGCGTCGACGAGCGCCATGGCGGCTTCCACGAGGCGCTGGGCTTCGACGCCTCGCCGCTGATGAAACCCAAGCGCATGCGCACGCAGGCGCGTCAGGTCTATGCTTTCGCGGTCGCCAAGGAGCGCGGCTGGGATGGCCCGGCGGACACGCTGATTGCGCACGGCATCGACTTCATGGCGGGTCAGGGCCGCACCGACAAAGGCGGCTGGGTGCGCACGCTCAACATCGACGGCTCGGTCGCCGATCCGGTCGAGGATGCCTACGATCATTCCTGCGTGCTTCTGGCGCTGGCCCACGCCCATATGTCAGGCCATCCCGATGCGTTGCGGCTCGGCGAGGAGACGTTCGCCTTCCTCGATGCGCATCTGGAAGATGCCCGCATGACCGGCTTTCTGGAAACTTCCGACAGCGAGGGCGAGCGCCGCTCCAACCCGCACATGCATCTGCTCGAAGCCTTCCTTGCCTGGCACCGGGCGACCGGAGACCGCGCCTATCTGCGCCGCGCCGCGCGCATCATCGATCTTTTCCGCAGCCATTTCTTCGACCCGGAAAGCTGGACGTTGGGCGAATATTTCGACGCCGGCTGGAAGCCCGCCGCCAGCGACAAGGGCGCCTGGACCGAGCCCGGTCACCATTTCGAATGGGCCTCGCTGCTCATCGATTTCGCCGCCCGCAGCGGCCAGACGGAGCTCGGCGGCTTCGCCAGGAAACTCTATGCCTCGGCGATCGCCAACGGCCTCAACCGCGCCACCGGCCTTGCCTATGGCGCTGTCTCGCGCCAGGGCGTGCCGCTCGACACGGTCTCGCGCAGCTGGCCACAGGCCGAAGCGGTGAAGGCGGCGATCGCGCTCGACGGTTCGGGCGGCCCGGATCTCAAGCCGGAGATCGAGGCGCGCGTCGGCCGGCTGTTCCGCTGGCACATCGACCCGGCGCCGCTGGGCTTGTGGATCGACCGCATCGACGAACGCGGCCGCTCACTGGCGAGCGACGTGCCGGCCAGTATCTTCTACCATCTGGTCTATGCGCTGACGCAGTATCTGGATGGCACCAGCGATAAGTCGTAGGCCGTTTGCCCCATGCTCGGACCTTGACGTCACTGCATGGTGGCGGGTGCGCTTTCCTGCATGACAAGGGGCACGATCGCAACGACCGGCGGCAGCGCAAAACACCACATTCCGGCTTGTGAATAGAGCAAAGCGGCTGTCCCACATCCCAGCGCGAAGACGAACACGGCGACCGACATTCGCGCCAGGCGCGATCGGGACGCGGCCTCGCTCTCGGGCAGTGCGCCGTGGATGAGATCGGCGAGGTCGAGCATGATCTGGGTCGTGGTGCCAGTCATCAGCGTCGATGGCGGCGCACTGGGAAGATGGACGCGATGCGCGGCATTCTGCACCGCCATGGCCGAAACCAGCACCATGCCGGTGACGATGGCGGCCCAGCTGTTTCCGTCGGGGAACGGGCCAAGGCGGATTGCCAGGATCGCACCTGCCGTCAGCAGCAACAGTTTGATTGCCAACAATGACCGGAAGACCGGCAGCTTCCGGCTTTGTAACGGATACGATAGGAGTCGGCTAAGGATAACCATGAAGCAGAAGACCGGCAAAGCCAGAAGTTTTGCAAAGGCGCCTGACGTGCCAAGCGCCAGCGAAGCGCCGAGCGTGACGAAATTGCCGGTGACATGCGCCGTGAACAGTCCCTGCAGCGCCAGGAAGCCCGCGGTATCGACATAGCCTCCATTGAAGCTAAGCAGCAGCGGCAGCGTGGCCGCCTTGTTGTCCTTGGCTTCGCCCGCCATTTTCGCTTCCTCGATTGCCCCCGTCAGAAAACCTACGGCAAGCCGGCAGCAAGGAGAACTGCCTTCTCGGCAAATCGCGTCCTTCAGCAGAGGCTCAGTAGGGGGCCACTACATCCCCCGTCTCGACATAGACGGACTTCAATTGCGAGTAATGCGCCAGCGCGGCCAGCGAATTCTCCCGCCCTATGCCGGACTGCTTGACGCCGCCGAACGGCATTTCCACGGGCGTCAGATTGTAGGCGTTGATCCAGCAGGTGCCGGCCTGCAACTCGGCGATCACCCGATGCGCGCGCGGCAGGTCGCGCGTGAACACGCCGGCGGCCAGCCCGAATTCGGTGTCGTTGGCGCGCTCGATCACCTCGTCCTCGCTGTCGAATTTGAGCACGCTCATCACCGGCCCGAAAATCTCCTCGCGCGCGATGCGCATGGTGTCGGTGACGCCTGAAAACACCGTCGGCTCGATGAAGAAGCCGCCGTCGAAACCCTGCAGTGACGGCACGTTGCCGCCGCAGGCGAGGCTGGCCCCTTCCTGCTTGCCGGCTTCGATATAGGACACGACCTTGTCCTGCTGCGCCCTGTTGACCAGCGGCCCCATCTGCGTTTCGGGATCGAGCGGATCGCCGATGCGGATCTTTTTCGTCCGCTCGACCAGCCGCTCGACGAAACGGTCGTGGACGCCGCTCTGCACGAAGACGCGTGTGCCGTTGGAGCAGATCTGCCCGGTCGAGTAAAAATTGCCGAGCATGGCGCCGCCGATGGCGTTCTCGAGATCGGCGTCGTCGAAGACGATCAGCGGCGACTTGCCGCCGAGCTCCATCGTCGCGTGCTTCATCTTCGAGCCGGCAAGCGACAGCACCTTGCGGCCGGTCGGCACCGAGCCGGTCACCGAGACCTTTGCCACGACATCATGATCGACGAGGCCGGCGCCGACATCGCCGTAACCCTGCACGACATTGAACAGCCCGTCCGGCAGTCCAGCCTCCGAGTAGATTTCGGCCAGCGCCAGCGCCGAAAGCGGGGTGTTTTCCGACGGCTTGAACACCATGGCATTGCCCATGGCCAAGGCCGGCGCCGATTTCCAGCCGGCGATCTGGATCGGATAATTCCAGGCGCCGATGCCGACGCACACGCCGAGCGGCTCGCGCCGCGTGTAGGCGAAGGGTCCGCCGAGATCGATCATCTCGCCGTTGAAGGCGGCGACCGCGCCGGCGAAATATTCCAGGCAGTCGGCGGCCGACGGAGCGTCGGCCACCAGCGTCTCCTGGATCGCCTTGCCGGTGTCCAGCGTCTCGATGCGGGCCAGATCGGCATTGCGCGCCCGCAGGATGTCGGCTGCGCGGCGAAGGATGCGGCCGCGTTCGACCGGCTTCAGCCGCGCCCAGGCCGGCTGCGCGGCGCGTGCGGCCTCGATGGCGAGTTCCAGCACGTTGGGCGTCGCTGAATGCAGCGTGGCGATGGTCTCGCCCGTCGCCGGATAGATCACGGGCAGTGGCGCGCCGCCTTCGTCCTCGATGTAGCGGCCGTTGACGTAATGCGATGCCGTGGGTTGGGCGCGCATGGCTTTCTCCAAGTCTGTTCGCCGAGCGGGCGGTCTGCCCGACAATGCCCTATCGGTCCGCCACCTGCCAGCGTGGATTGATCCACGGTTCCTGGTTGGATGGCGCCAGCGGCGTGCGGCCGAGGATGTGGTCGGAGGCCTTTTCGCCGGTCATGATCGATGGCGCGTTGAGATTGCCGTTTGTCACCCGCGGAAAAATCGAGGAGTCGGCGACGCGCAGCCCCTCGACGCCGATCACCCGGCATTCCGGATCGACGACGGCGGTCAGATCGTCGGCGCGGCCCATCCTGCAGGTGCCGCAGGGATGATAGGCGCTCTCGGCATGGTCGCGGATGAAGGCGTCGAGCTCGTCGTCCGATTGCACATGGCTGCCCGGCGAAATCTCCTTGCCGCGAAAGCCGTCGAAGGCTTTCTGGCCAAAAATCTCGCGCGTCAGCCGGACGCAGTGGCGGAACTCGCTCCAGTCGTCCGGATGCGACATATAGTTGAAGCGGATCACCGGCTTCGTCTTCGGATCGGGCGAGCGCAGGCTCACCGACCCGCGCGACTTCGAGCGCATCGGCCCGACATGCGCCTGGAAGCCATGCGACTTCGCCGCCGACTTGCCGTCATAGCGCACCGCCGCCGGGATGAAGTGGTATTGGATGTCCGGGTAGTCCACACCGGCTTGCGAGCGCACGAAGGCCGCCGCCTCGAAATGGTTGGTGGCGCCAAGTCCGGTCTTGAAGAACAGCCACTGCGCGCCGATCAACGCCTTGGAGAAAGGATTGAGCACCGAGTTCAGCGTGATCGGCTTGGTCGATTCCTGCTGGATGTAGAGTTCCAGATGATCCTGCAGATTTGCGCCGACGCCCGGCCGGTCGGCAATCACCTGGACGCCGTTTTCCTGCAAATGCACGCCCGGGCCGATGCCGGACAGCATCAGGATCTTCGGCGAATTGACCGACGACGCCGCGACGATCACCTCACGCCGCGCCTTAACGACCTGAATCTGTTTGTTAGCTTCGATCTCGACGCCGATCGCGCGTTGATTCTCGATCACCACGCGTCGGGCGAAGCCTTTGATCAGACTCACATTCCTGCGTTTGAGAGCCGGCTTCAGATAGGCGTTCGCCGCCGACCAGCGGCGGCCGCCAAGAATGGTCTGCTCCATCGGTCCGAAGCCTTCCTGCTTGGAGCCGTTATAGTCGTCGGTGAGCTCGAAACCGGCTTGGCGGCCGGCCTCGACGAAGGCGCCGTAGAGCGGATTTTTCCGCGTGCCGCGCTGCACATGCAGCGGTCCGCTTTTGCCCCGCCAGCCGTCCTCGCCGCCGTCGGAATCCTCCATGCGCTTGAAATAGGGGAGCACGTCGGCGAAGGCCCAGCCGGCGGCGCCCTGTTCGGCCCAGTGGTCGAAGTCATGCGCATGTCCACGCACATAGACCATGCCGTTGATCGAGGAGGAACCGCCGAGCACCTTGCCGCGTGGCGTGGCGAGCACGCGCCCGCCGAGATGCGGCTCGGGCTCGCTGGCGAAACCCCAGTCGTACAGGCTCATATTGAGCGGGATCGACAGCGCCGACGGCATCTGGATCAGCGGCCCCATATCGGTGCCGCCGAACTCGATGACGATCACCGAGTGCTTGCCGTCTTCCGACAGCCGGTAGGCCATGGCCGAGCCGGCGGAGCCGGAGCCGATGATGACGAAATCCGCTTCAAGCATTGTTCATATGCGCCATGAAGTCGGCGAGCGAGACATTGCCGCCGGTTGCAACCACGAGGACAGTCTTGCCCTTCACATCCACCTTGCCGCCGAGCAGCGCCGCCAGCGATGCCGCGCCCGACGGCTCCAGCACCAGCTTCATCCGCTCGAAGGCGATCTTCATCGCGCGCCGCACCGAGGCATCGTCGACAGTGACGCCGCGCACCCCGGCGGCGCTCACCGCCGCGAAGGGCGCGTCGCCTGGCTTGCGCGCCATCAGCCCGTCGCAGATCGATTTCGGTCCGATCGGCATCGTTTCGATAGCGCCATGCGCGAGTGAAGAGCCCATGCCATTGAAACCCTCCGGCTCGACCGCGATGATCTCGGTACCGGGCGACACATAGTGGAAGGCGAGCGAAACGCCGCCGATCAGGCCGCCGCCGCCGACCGAGCAGAACACCAGGTCCGCTTGCGTCCTCTTCGCTGTCAACTGGTCGAGCGCTTCCAGCCCGGCGCCGGCCTGACCCGCGACGATCTCCGGATCGTCGAAGGGATGCAGCAAGGTGAGGTGCTCGGTCTCGGCGATCTCGCGCGCCTTGGCGGCCGCGACCTCCTCGCGGGCGCGGTCGCCATGATCGGTCAGCACCACGCGCGCGCCATAACCGGCTGTCGCGTCACGCTTGGCGGCCGGCGCGTCGATCGGCATGACGATGGTGACCGGAATGCCCAGCGCCTGGCCGGCGGCCGCCAGCCCCTGCGCGAAATTGCCGGAGGAATACGCCACCACGCCTTTCCTCGCTTCATCCGGTGAAAGCCGGTTCAGCCGCCAGTAGGCGCCGCGCACCTTGAAGGAGCCGGCCCATTGCAGCGACTCCGGTTTGACGAAGACGCGCGCGGCGCCGGTCTCCTTGGCCAAAGCCGCCGACTCCAAAAGCGGCGTCACCTGCGTGGCCGTCGAGGTGACGGCGTAAGCCTGCTTCAGATGATCGAGGGTAGGGATGAGAACGTCTGCCATCATTCGCCTCTCGGATACCGTTTGCTCTCTTCGAGATTGTCGAGGTTCATGTGATTGCGCATGTAGCGTTCCGATGCCTTCTGCAGCGGCTGGAACTCCCACGGGTAGTAAGCGCCGTTGCGCAGCGCCGGGTAGACGACCCAGCGGCGCGCCTGGCTTTCGCGCACGGCGGCGTCGAAGCTTGCCATATCCCAGCGGCCACGGACCTTTTCCATGAAGGTCGAGACCAGATCGGCGTAGGCCGGATTGGTCGCGAGATTGTCGAGCTCGCGCGGATCGGCATCGAGGTCGAAGAGTTGCGGCGGATCGAGCTCGCAATGGACGAATTTGTATTTGCCCTCGCGGATCGCAACCATGGGTGCGGAGGAGCCTTCGGCCGCATATTCCATCAGCACCGGCGCCGAGCGCTGCTCGCCGCCGGCAAGCGGCAGCAGCGACTGGCCGTCCGTCCAAGGCGCGATTCCGCTCATATCGATGCCGGCGAGGTCGCATAGCGTCGGCGTCACGTCGAGATTGGAGACAGGCGCCCTGATCGGCCCGGCCTTGATGCCCTTGCCGGCCATCATCAAGGGCACCCGCGCCGCGCCTTCATAGAAGCACATCTTGAACCACAAGCCGCGCTCGCCCAGCATGTCGCCATGGTCGGAGCAGAACATCACGATGGTGTCGTCGGCCATACGGGTGCGCTCCAGCACCGACAGCAAGTCGCCGACCTTGTCGTCGAGATAGGAAATGTTGGCGAAATAGCCGCGCCGCGAGCGGCGCACCTGCTCCGGCGTGATGTCGAAACTGTCGTAGTCCGAGGCCTTGTAGAGCCGCTTCGAATGCGGATCCTGGTTGTCATAGGGGATGAAACCCACCTCCGGCTCCAGCGCCGGGCAGTCTTTGTAAAGGTCCCAGTATTTGCGCCGCGCGACATAGGGGTCGTGCGGATGCGTGAAGGAAACAGTCAGGCACCAGGGACGCCGGTCTGCGTCATCTGACACGCGCGCAAACTCATAGAGCTTTTGCGTCGCGTGGAACGCGACCTCATCGTCATATTCCATCTGGTTGGTGATCTCGGCGACGCCGGCGCCAGTCACCGAACCAAGATTGTGGTACCACCAGTCGATGCGCTCGCCGGGCTTGCGGTAGTCCGGTGTCCAGCCGAAATCGGCCGGGTAGATGTCGGTGGTGAGCCGCTCCTCGAACCCGTGCAACTGGTCCGGTCCGACGAAATGCATCTTGCCGGAGAGCACCGTGTGATAGCCGGCGCTGCGCAAATGATGCGCGTAGGTCGGGATCGAGGAGGCGAACTCCGCGGCGTTGTCATAGACCTGGGTGCGCGACGGCAGTTGCCCGCTCATGAACGAGGCGCGGCCCGGGGCGCAGAGCGGCGATGCGGTGTAGTTGTTGGCGAAGCGCGCCGAGCGCGCGGCCAGCGCCTTCAGGTGCGGCGCATGCAGGAAATCCGCGGGCCCGTCCGGGAAGAGCGTGCCGTTGAGCTGATCGACCATGACGATCAGGAAATTGGGTCGCCGGGTGGTCAAGGAAGGCTCCGTCCGTTGAGCTTGGTTTCGAGATAGTCTTCCACGAGCGCGATCGCGGTCTGCGCATCCGGCACGCCGTCCTTCAGCGCGCGGCGGATGTAGAGCCCGTCGATCAGCGCCGCGGTCGCTTCCGCCACGCGGTCGGCCTCGGTCCGCAGCAGGATGCCGGTCAGCCCGCTCATCAGGTTCGAATGCAGCCGTCGCGCATAGATGCGCAGCAGCCGCCGCAGGTCGGAGGACTTCTGCGCCTCGACATAGAAGGCGAGCCAGGCCGCTATGATCTGAGGCTGGAACTGGTCGTCGGAAAAGCTGACGGCGACGACGGCCAAGACGCGCTGGCGCGGCGTCACCGCAAGGCCGAACGCGCGCCTTGTGTCCGCGTTGAGCTCGGCAAGGATGTGCCGCATCGTCGCGAACAGCAGCTCGTCCTTGGCGCCGAAATAGTGATGCGCCAGCGCCGACGACACGCCGGCGCGGCCGGCGATCTCCGACATGGTCACGTCCAGCGATCCGCGCTCGCCGATCGCCGAGATCGTCGCGTCGATCAGCGCCTTGCGGCGCACGGGCTCCATTCCGATTTTCGGCATTTTGGGGATCCGGTTCGAGCCGAGATTATTTTTTATTGACGCATCAATCAATAAAAAACTGGCGCTGGGATCAACCGATCGTGTCGTTCTGGACCATGGCATGGGGCTGGAAAACGGTTCATTATTGAACAATATTGAATCACGTGCCGCGCGCGATCGTGCTAGGTTGCGGCGCAAATGGAGGTTGCCATGACCGCATGCATCGTCGGCTGGGCGCATTCGCGCTTCGGCAAGCTCGAAGGCGAGACGCTGGAGGGCCTGATCACCAAGGTTGCCGTCGAGGCCCTCGACCACGCCGGCATTGGTCCGGACGATGTCGACGAGATCGTCCTTGGCCACTTCAACGCCGGCTTCTCGCCGCAGGATTTTACCGCAAGCCTCGTGCTGCAGGCCGATGACCGCCTGCGCTTCAAGCCGGCGACACGCGTCGAGAACGCCTGCGCCACAGGCTCGGCCGCCGTCCGGCAAGGCATCCGCGCCATCGACGCGAACGCCGCCCGCATCGTGCTGGTGGTCGGCGCCGAGCAGATGACGACCACGCCCGGTCCCGAGATAGGCAAGAACCTGCTCAAGGCATCCTATCTGCCTGAAGACGGCGAGACGCCTGCCGGCTTCGCCGGCGTCTTCGGCAAGATCGCGCAGGCCTATTTCCAGCGCTACGGCGATCAGTCGGATGCGCTGGCCATGATCGCCGCCAAGAACCACAAAAACGGCGTCGAAAACCCTTACGCCCAGATGCGCAAGGATTTCGGCTATGAGTTCTGCCGCCAGGAAAGCGAGAAGAACCCGTTCGTCGCCGGTCCGCTGAAGCGTACCGATTGCTCGCTGGTTTCGGACGGCGCGGCCGCACTTGTGCTCACCGACACCGCGACGGCGTTGAAGATGCGCCGCGCCGTGACTTTCCGCGCCAACGAGCATGTCCAGGACTTCCTGCCGATGTCCAAGCGCGACATTCTCTCCTTCGAGGGCTGCGAGCGTGCCTGGGAGCAGGCACTGAAAAAGGCCGGCGTCACGCTCGACGACCTCTCCTTCGTCGAGACGCATGACTGCTTCACCATCGCCGAATTGATCGAATACGAGGCGATGGGCCTGGCAAAGCCAGGCGAGGGCGCCAGACTGGCGCTGGACGGCTCGACGGCGAAGGACGGCCGCCTTCCGGTCAATCCGTCCGGTGGCCTGAAAGCCAAGGGCCATCCGATCGGCGCCACCGGTGTGTCGATGCATGTGCTGACCGCCATGCAACTGATGGGCGAGGCCGGGGGCATCCAGGTGCCGGGCGCCAAGCTCGGCGGCATCTTCAACATGGGCGGCGCGGCGGTCGCCAACTACGTTTCCATTCTCGACAGGATTCGCTAGAAGCGGCCCGCATTGAAGCGGCGCACCCCTGGGTGCGCGTGCGGGAGGCAAAATGACAAATCCGGTTCTGGTCGAAGTCACGCGCGGCGCGGTGGTCGAAAGCAGGCATCGCGGCGTGGTTTCGATCTTCGACGCCGACGGCAAGGCCGTCTGGGAGATCGGCGACACGGACCGTCCGGTGTTCCCGCGCTCCGCGGTAAAGGCGATCCAGGCATTGCCGCTGGTCGAATCGGGCGCTACCGACGCCTATGGCTTCGGCGACCGCGAACTGGCGCTGGCCTGCGCCTCGCATTCGGGCGAGCCGGCCCATGTCGGGCTGGCAACGGCGATGCTCGCCAGGGCCGGGCTCGACAGGACGGCGCTGGAATGCGGCGCGCATTGGCCCTCGAGCCACGACGCCACCATCGCGCTCGCCCGCGCCGGCGGCGTGCCCAACGCTTTGCACAACAATTGCTCCGGCAAGCATTCCGGCTTCCTCTGCACCTGCGTCCATTCCGGCATTGCGCATGGCGGCTACGTCAAGGCCGGCCATGCGCTGCAGGAGATGGTGCGCGACGCCATGCAATCCGTGACGGGCGCGGCGCATGACGTCGACCATTGCGGCACCGACGGCTGCTCGATCCCGACCTACGCCGTACCGTTGAAGAGTTTTGCGCTGGGCTTTGCCCGCATGGCGACGGGCAGGGGCTTTTCGCCCGAACGCGCCAAGGCGGCGAAGCGGCTGATCTCGGCTTGCATGGCCGAGCCGTTCCTCGTCGCCGGCACCGGCAAGGCCGATGTCGCACTGATGCAGGCAGCAGCGGGCCGCATCTTCGTCAAGACCGGCGCCGAAGGCGTTTATTGCGCGGCACTGCCCGAACTTGGCCTCGGTATCGCCTTGAAATGCGATGACGGCGCGGGCAGGGGGGCGGAGGCGATGATCGCCGCGGTGCTGGCGAAGCTGCTGCGCGGCGATGAAGCGGCTGCGGCAAGGCTCACCGAGCTCGCCCATCCTCCGGTCGAAAGCCGTATCGGCGCCAAGGTCGGCATGCTGCGGCCGACGGCGGCGCTCAACTAGCCGTCCTCAGCGACAGCACCAAAGTCATCGGATTTTTTGGCGAAGCCCGGAAGCCATACTGCTCATAAAACGCCTTGGCTTCATCCGATATGGCATGAACCAAGAGACCGCGAATGCCGAGAATGGCTGCCGCTTGACCGGTCCGCAATACCGCGTCCTGCAGCAGAGCGACACCCAGGCCTTTTCCCTGCCAACTTGCATCGACAGCCAAACGGCCGAGCACAGCCATAGGCACGGGATCGGGCATATTGCGCCGGATCGAACCGGGCGCATCCACAAGGTCAAGTCCGCCTGATGAAAGGCAATAGTAACCGACGACGCGCGTGCCTTCTGCAATCACATAGGTTCTGGACGCACCGCTGACTTGATTGGCACGCGCCCGCCGTCGGAGCCATTGATCCAGGCTGTCGGTTCTGCTTTGAAAGAAGTCGAGTTCGTGACTATCGGCAAGAAGGACCGGTGCCGAAAGCATCAGTCCCGCCAGGGCTTGGGCGCATTCATCAGGCGCGCAAATCCCTCGCCGCTCGGTGGCTGGTCGAGGATATCGAGATAATGCTGATAGCTCTCGGCATCGACCTTGACGAGCGTCTGGTCGAGCAGCGTGTCTTCTGCGGCGCGGTAAGCGGCGTCGATCATGAAGTCGGAGCGGGTCTTTCCGCGGATCTTCGCGGCACGGTCGATCAAGATACGGACATCCTCGCGGATGCGCAGATTGACGGGCTTGGCGTGGGTGTTGTGGTCTTTGGTGGCCATGGCGATGGATCCTTACCTTTACCGATATAGCAATTTGCATACACAATGTGTATCTAAATTTATGGGTTACCCGGATTTAGGTCGCTGACGAGCCGGAAAAACGCTGGTCTACGACAAAACGGAACAGCAAGTTCGTTTTTTGCTAGTCTCCCTCCACCATTGAACGGGCGCTGGGTGATGAGCATGCTCGAAGCGGACAAGGTGTTTGCCGGCTCGATCCCGGAAAACTACGATCGCCATATGGTGCCGCTGATTTTCGAGGCCTATGCCGCCGAGACCGCACGACGGGCCGTGTCCTTCTCACCGTTGGCCGTTTTGGAGACCGCCGCGGGAACCGGGGCCATCACCCGCGCGCTGGCGCCACAGCTTTCTCCGGGCGCCAGCTACACCGTAACAGACCTCAACCAGCCGATGCTCGACTACGCCGCTTCGCGCCAGGGGCCCGACAGCCGCATCACATGGCGCCAGGCGGATGCCCTGAAGCTGCCTTTCGACGACGCTGCTTTCGACCTCGTCTGTTGTCAGTTTGGCGCGATGTTCTTTCCCGACCGCGCCGCCGCCTATCGTGAGGCGAAGCGGGTTCTGAAGCCGGGCGGGCATTTCCTCTTCAGCGTCTGGGATCGCATCGAGGAGAATGTATTCGCGGACGACGTGACGAATGCTCTGGCGAGGATTTTTCCGCACGATCCGCCGCGTTTCCTGGCGCGCACGCCGCATGGTTACCACGACAAGGCGCTGATCCGCAGCGATCTGGAGACCGCCGGCTTCTCCGATGTGGCGATCGACACGAGGGCCGAGCAGAGCCGCGCATCCTCGGCGCGCGTTCCCGCCGTCGCCTATTGTCAAGGAACCCTGCTTCGCAACGAGATCGAAGCGAGGGAGGCAGGACGGTTGGCATCCGCGACCGACTACGCCGAATCCGCGATCGCCCACAGACATGGCAGCGGCGAGGTTGTCGCAAAAATCCAGGCACACATTATCATCGCCGCGGCCTAGCTCACCTTGTTGCGCTCGACCGTGAGATGCGCGTAGCCGGTGTCGGTTGACTGGGATAGATCGCCGGTCACCGGATCGGCCCAGCGCTGGCCGATGATGGCGCCGTTCTGCGCGCCGTCGATGACATTGTCCGAGATGACGGCGCTGCCGGAACCTTCGACGACGGAAACGACGATGCCGGTGCCGGCCTGGCGGATGATGTTTCCACTTGCCACCACATTGCGCAGATAGGGGCCCCAGCCGAGCTGCATGCCGTAGAGCGGCGCGTTCTCGACGACATTGCCGGAGACCGTGGTATCGGCCTCGGCGCTGATGCCGACACCGAAGCCGGGCGGGTCGGCGGTGTATGGACCGGTGGTGGAGAGGTTGCGCACGATGTTGTTCGAGCAGACCGCCATCCGCCCGCCTTCGTTGAAATTGACGATCGAGATACCGTTGGCGGCGCCGTCGACCAGATTGTTGCTGAGGATCGCGCCTTCGAAGGAGAATTCCGAATAGATTCCGGTCTCGCCCGAGCGCGAGCAGGTGTTGCCGGTGATCTGCAGATTGCTGGAACTGTTGGCGCGGACTGCAGTGAAGGCGCAATCGGAGACGACATTGCCCGAGATGATCACATTGCCGGCGCGGAAAGCATTGATGCCGTTGCCGTTCTGGCCGGTGCCGCCGCTGCGCGCGCCGATCCGCTGGACGCGGTTGCCGCTGACGATGGTGCCGTCCTCCGCCGCCTGCCAGCGATGCACCAGGATACCGCCATTGGCGCAGTCCGAAACGCTATTGCCCGAAATCTCCAGACCCCCGGCCTCGACCGAATAGATGCCGGCATCCGCGGCGCCAGAAATATCCGAGCGGCCGATGCGGCCGACGGCATGCTCGAGCGCCAACCCGTTCTTGCCGCTGCCGGTCAGCTGGCAATTGTCGATGACGAGATGGCCGACGCGGCGCAAATCGAGCAGGCCCTGCGTGTAGTCGGCCAGCCAGCGGTTGGCGCCGTCCAGCACCAGCCCGCTGAACTCGATATGCTCGGCCTGTTCGGCCATCATCAGATGGCCGTTGCCGCCATAGACGATGCGCGTCGCGCCGGGCACGCCCGACAGGCGCACGCGGGCAGGCAGCTTGAGGTTCGAGACGAGATAGGTGCCGGGCGGCAGGAACACCGGCTGGTCGCGATCGCTGGCCTCGGCCAGCATCTTGGCGAAGACCTTGCTCTGGTCGTCGACCGCGCCGGGCTGCACGCCGATCTCCGTGGCGTTGATCGAGCCGCGCATAGCGGCCATTTCGATACCGGGCAGCGATTTCGCCAATGCTTTGCCGGCGAAGACGCCGGCGACGGCGAAGCCGGCGGTCCGGGCAAGCAGCGTTCGTCTGTTCAACATCGGCACAGGTCCTGGCGTTTCGCCCCTCGTCGCAGGAATCGTGCCAAGGCGGGCCCATCGGCAAACCGCTTGTGCAGTCGCCTCGCCAAGCCTAAGTTCATTGCATGAGCAGAGCTTTCACGCGCGAAGAAGACAGCGAGAACGCCATCGCCGGCGTCGGCGAACGGCCGGTCAGCACGCACCGCAATCTGGTGACGGAGCGCGGCCTTGCGATGATCGAGGACAACCTCGCCGAGCTGCGCGACATACTGGGCAAGGCGGAGAGGAAGGGCGACCGCGAGCGCATCGCGGTGGTTTCCCGCGACCTGCGCTATTGGACCGCGCGGCGCGAGAACGCCGAGCTTTCGGTGCCGGAGCCCGGCAGCAACGTGGTGCGCTTCGGAATGGGCGTCACACTGGAAGGCGACGACGGCAGGAAGGTGCATTGGCGCATCGTCGGCGAAGACGAAGCCGACCCGTCAAAGGGCAGCATTTCCCATGTCTCGCCGATGGCCGTGGCCCTGTTCGGCAAGAAGGTCGGCGAGGTCGTCAAGGTCAACGGCAAGGAATGGGAGATCGTCAAGCTCTCGGACAAGGCAGAGAACTAACCGCAGCCCTTTACTTTGCCAGCTTCCGCAGTGCGGTTTCGTATTTGTCCATGACATCGCGAGCGGCGTTGATCTGTCGTTCGTGATTGTCGTCGCGGACTGGCCTTAGAACGAAGCCGTCGTCGGTTTCGATGACCTGAAGCTGGTCGCCGACTTGGAGGTTCAGACTGTCAAGCATTTCGCGTGGCAAGAATACGGCTCCTGATCCGTCCTCAAGTCCGTAGATGGTCGTTTTGATCATGATCGCGCCGCCCTGGTTGTATCTGTCGTTATAGAACAACCTTCAGCCAATTCGGCAAGCCTTCACTGATCGGCCAGCAATCGATCCATTAGCCGGTTGGCCGCTTCCGGGATGACGGTCCCCGGTGGGAAGATTTCCGCCGCGCCTGCCGCCAGCACCGCGTCATAATCCTGCGGCGGGATGACGCCGCCGGCGACGATCAGCATGTCGGCATGGCCGAGCTTCCTCAGCGCTTCCTTGAGCTCGGGGATCAGCGTCAGGTGCCCGGCCGCGAGCGACGACGCGCCGATGATGTCGACATCGTGCCGCGCCGCCAGCTTGGCGATCTCATCCGGCGTCTGGAACATCGGCCCGACGGTGACGTCGAAGCCCAGATCGGCGAAGGCGCTGGCGATCACCTTTTGGCCGCGATCGTGGCCGTCCTGGCCCATCTTGGCGACCAGGATGCGCGGCTTGCCGCCGGATTTCTTCTCGAACGCCTCGATCTTCTCCTGCAGCCGCGCAAGCGCCGGATTGTCGCCGAGCGCGTCGCGATAGACGCCGGAGATCGTCTGCACCGCCGCCGTGTGGCGGCCGAATACTTTTTCCAGCGCCAGCGAAATCTCGCCGACGGTAGCGTTGGCGCGCGCCGCGCGGATCGCGAACTCAAGCAGATTCTCGTCGCCCTCGGCGGCACGGGTCAGCGCCGCCAGCGCATCCTCCAGCGCCGCGACGTCGCGTGTGCCTTTGAGCCGCTGCAGCTTCGCCAATTGCCTGGCTTTCACCTCGGCATTGTCGATCTTCAGCACATCGACTTCGATGTCGGTCTGGGGCCGGTGTGCGTTGACGCCGACCAGAATTTGCTCGCCGGAATCGATGCGCGCCTGGGTGCGGGCGGCCGCTTCTTCGATGCGCAGCTTGGGAATGCCTTGCTCGATCGCCGCCGCCATGCCGCCGAGGCTTTCGACCTCCTCGATATGGGCCAGCGCGCGCGCCGCCAGATCATGCGTCAGCCGCTCGACATAGGCCGAGCCGCCCCATGGATCGATCACGCGCGTGGTGCCGGATTCCTTCTGCAGGATGAGCTGCGTGTTGCGGGCGATCCGCGCCGAATGATCGGTCGGCAGCGCCATCGCCTCGTCGAAGGAATTGGTGTGCAGTGATTGGGTATGCCCCTGCGTCGCCGCCATCGCCTCGATCATGGTGCGGGTGATGTTGTTGTAAGGATCCTGCGCCGTCAGCGACCAGCCCGAGGTCTGGCAATGGGTGCGCAACGACAGCGAACGCTCGTCCTTCGGCGCAAAATTCTTCTTCATCAGGCTCGACCACAGCAGCCGCGCGGCCCTGAGCTTGGCGACCTCCATGAAGAAGTTCATGCCGATCGCCCAGAAGAAGGAAAGGCGCGGCGCGAAACGGTCGATGTCGAGGCCGCCCGCAACGCCGGCGCGCGCATACTCGATGCCGTCGGCGATCGTATAGGCAAGCTCGAGGTCGGCGGTCGCGCCGGCTTCCTGCATGTGATAGCCGGAGATCGAGATCGAGTTGAATTTCGGCATATGCCTGGAGGTGTAGGCAAAAATGTCCGACACGATCCGCATCGAAGGGTTCGGCGGATAGATGTAGGTGTTGCGGACCATGAACTCCTTCAGAATGTCGTTCTGAATGGTTCCGGCGAGATCCTTCTGCGCGACGCCTTGTTCCTCGGCCGCCACGATGTACAGCGCCATAATCGGCAGCACGGCGCCGTTCATGGTCATCGACACCGTCATTTCGTTGAGCGGAATGCCGTCGAAGAGCTGGCGCATGTCGAGGATGGAATCGATCGCCACACCCGCCATGCCGACATCGCCGGCGACGCGCGGATGGTCGCTGTCATAACCACGATGCGTGGCGAGATCGAAGGCCACCGACAGGCCTTTCTGGCCGGCGGCGAGGTTGCGCCGGTAGAAGGCGTTGGATTCCTCCGCCGTCGAGAACCCGGCATACTGCCGGATCGTCCAGGGCTGCTGGACATACATGGTGGGGTAGGGGCCGCGCACGAAGGGCGGCAGGCCGGGATAAGTATCAAGATTTGCCAGGCCCTTGAGGTCGCCTTGGCCGTAAAGATGCTTCACGGCGATGCCTTCCGGCGTCATCCGCTGGCCTTTGAGCTCGACCGGCGCGCAACGCGGCGCCGACCAGCCGATCTGGCTGAAATCCGGGATCATGACCCGGCTCCGATCGACTGATCGATGCGCACCGGAAACAGCGGCTCGCAGGTCGCGACGCCCTCCGTCAGCGCTGGACGCCGCTCTTGCGGCAGTGTCTCGACCGGGCGCTCCGCGCCGACGCGGTAAAGCGTCGTGCCGACAATGCCGCGTTCGCCCGACCGGTAGGCGCCGTTGCGCTTGGCCGCGGCCGTCTGAACGCGATTTTGGATATAGCCCTGCTGCAGGCTGGCAAGCACGCCGCCCTCGGCCTCGATGCGCTGGAATTCTTCCCAGGCCGCGGCGCAGAGATCGTCGGTCAGCGCTTCGACCGCGCCCGAGCCGCTGGCCGGGTCGACGACGTGGCCGATATGGCTCTCCTCGGCCATGATCAGTTGGGCGTTGCGGGCAACGCGGCGGGCAAAGCCGGCCGGCAGCCCATGCGCGATCGTGTGCGGCAGGATCGAGATCGAATCGGCGCCGCCGGTTGCCGCCGCGAAGGCCGCGATCGCCGTGCGCAAAATATTGGTTTCCGGGTCGGCCATCGTCATCATGCGATAGGAGGTCTCGGCATGGATGCTGGCGGTCGAGGCCGGGATCGAGCAGGCTTCCTGGATGCGCGCCCAGAGCGTGCGCAACGCCCGCACCTTGGCCATCGACAGGAACTGGTCCTGGTCGACGCTGAGCGCGAAGCCGATATAGGGCGCCGCATAGACCAGTGGCTGGCGCGCCTTCTCGAACATCCTGAGATAGGACACCACGGAAGCCATCATCGTGCCGAGCTCCTGCGCCTCGGTGGCGCCGGCATTGTGGAAGACACGGCCGTCGGCCTCGAGCAGCACGCCCGGCACGCCCATCGAGAAGAAATGCGCCAGCGACTGCGGCATCGATTCCTGCAGCGCCTCGATCGAGGTGCGCAGCCGCCCGGTGCCGGCGAAGATCGCCGCCGGGTCGATGCCGAAGGAAAGGTTGAGCTTGGCCGGATCGGAGCGGCGGCGGCTCAGGAAAGCGAGCAGCCAGTCGGCCACGGCGCGGCTCCAGGGATGCGCGTCGATGCGCACCTGCACGCGGTTGAGCGGCACGCCGTCGAGCACCCGTTCCAACGCTTCCGCGGTGCGCGGCAGGCCATAGCCGAAGGCATTCGGCGCGCCCTCGAAGACCAGCGACAGGCCGCTGGCGCCTTGGGCGATGTCTTCCAGGGCTTGCGCGCTGGCCCGGGCAATATCCGGGTCGTCGACCCGCTGGCTGACGATCCAGCGCGCGGTCGGATTTGTACGCGGCAATGGCTCGGCGGTCGTCGAGCGTTGTCTGAGCGGCTCGATGCGGATGCCGTCATCGGTGCGGGAGACGAGCTTTTCCTCGAAGGAACCGCCGGCAAGCGCCTTTTCCGCCAGCGCCTGCCAACGCTTGGCGTCCGGGTTCGGAAGGTCGACATCCCTGGTCAAGGCGCCGGCGCCCATCGCTCTCCTCGCTTCTCGGCCGCATCAGCCGGGTCCAGCCAATCTAAGGTCAGGAACCGGATATCACAATGCGTCATCCGGCCAATCGATTGCCAAACATGCGCGGAATCCGCAAGCGCCAAAGGCCGAATTCGCTGCGCCCCAAAATCGATGCTGGGCATTGCCGCATGTGACGAGCGTTACTATACCTCCGAATGAGGCCTTTGAGCGGAACAGATTGCGGAGACAGGATATGGTTGACGAGACCAGCATCTTCATCGGCGCCAGCCGCAAGCCCGACGATTCCTATCAGCGCGCGGAGGAGCTGCTGCTGCGCTACGGCAACCGCCACGGCCTTGTCACCGGAGCCACGGGCACCGGCAAGACGGTCAGCCTGCAGATCCTGGCCGAGGGCTTTTCCAATGCCGGCGTGCCTGTCTTCTGCGCCGACATCAAGGGCGACCTTTCCGGCATATCCATGATGGGCGAGGCCAAGGATTTCCTGGTCAAGCGCGCCGAGCAAGTGAAGCTCGATCCCTACCAGTTCCAGGAATTCCCGGTCATCTTCTGGGATCTGTTCGGCGAGCAGGGCCACCCGATCCGCGCCACCATTTCCGAGATGGGGCCGCTGCTTTTGTCGCGGCTCATGAACCTCACGGAGGCGCAGGAAGGCGTCATGAACATCGCCTTCCGCATCGCCGACGAGGAAGGCCTGCTGCTGCTCGATCTCAAGGACCTGCAGGCGCTGCTCGCCAACATGGCCGACCGCGCCGACCAGCTCAGCGCCCGATACGGCAATGTCACCAAACCCTCCGTCGGCGCCATCCAGCGCACGCTGCTGGTGCTGGAGAGCCAAGGTGCCGCGAACTTCTTCGGCGAGCCGGCGCTGCGCATCGCCGACATCATGCGCACGACGCGCGACGGCCGCGGCGCGATCAGCGTTCTGGCCGCCGACAAGCTGATGATGAACCCAAGACTCTACGCCACCTTCCTGCTGTGGCTGATGTCGGAACTGTTCGAGGAACTGCCCGAGGTCGGCGATCTCGACCGGCCGAAGCTGGTGTTCTTCTTCGACGAGGCGCATCTTTTGTTCGAGGACGCGCCGAAGGTGCTGATCGACCGTGTCGAGCAGGTGGTGCGGCTGATCCGCTCCAAGGGCGTCGGCGTCTATTTCGTCACCCAGAACCCGCTGGATATTCCCGAAAAAGTGCTGGCCCAGCTCGGCAACCGCGTCCAGCATGCGCTGCGCGCCTATACGCCGCGCGAGCAGCAGGCGGTGCGCACGGCCGCCGAGACCTTCCGGCCCAACCCCGATTTCGATTGCGCCACCGCCATCACCCAGCTCGCCACCGGCGAGGCGCTGGTCTCGATGCTGGAGGACAAGGGCGTGCCGGCCATGGTCCAGCGCACGCTGATCCGGCCGCCGTCATCCCGGCTTGGACCGATCACGCCCGACGAGCGCCGCAAGATCATCGCCGAGAGCCCGGTCGCCGGCCAGTACGACGAGACCGTCGATCGCGAATCGGCTTTCGAAATCCTGCAGAAGAAGACCAAGGAGGCGCAGGACGCCGAGGCGGCAAAGCAGCGGAACAGCGGCGGCTCGCGCTGGACCATTCCCGGTTTCGACGATGTTTTGGGAACAGGCAACCGGCGGTCCTCCAGCCGCCAGACCGTGGCCGAAGCCGCCATCAAGTCGGTGGTGCGCTCGGTCGGCTCCTCCGTCGGCCGCGCCATCGTACGCGGGATTTTGGGAAGCCTTGCGCGAGGCCGCTGAAGCGAAGAGGCGGCACCGAGCGGAGCGCGACGCGAATCACGCCCCGCAACCTTTGATGTCAGGCGAGGACCCGCTTGCCGTCGGGCGAACCCGTCACGGAAATGCGCCACCCCGGAAGGCTATCCGCGTTACCTCCCGACGATCAAATCTTACCCGTCGACGGGTGAGCCGCATCAGTGGCAGCTGAAACTTTCCGCAAGGGAATTTTTCCCGGCGGAACCGCAATTTCATGAAATACCGGACGCGCCAAATCATGGCCTTTGACGTGCTGTTGCCGGGGGGCAAACTCGATAGCGCCGACAGCACGTGCGATCACGAATTATTGTGGCAAGGGAACCGAAAGCGCCCTCTAAGGTTGGGCAAAGGCCGCGGAGGGCTGAGCATCAGGAGTCCGAGTTGCGGCGCGATGACGATCTGCCAGCTTGGTATTCGGAAATTCCTGCTGAAAGGCGGCCACTGCTAAACGCGAAAGGCGGGCTGTCGTTCGGCCACACTCGCCTCATGCAGCAATTCTTGAGCGAGAACTTTTCGCGCAAGCTTTCGCTCGCCGAGATGGCGGCTGTGTGCGGGCTGTCCCCCTACCACTTCGCCCGTGCTTTCTCCAAGACGTTCGGCATGACGCCGCATCAATATGTTCTTACCCTTCGCCTTGACTTTGCCGAGAAGCTGCTGGCCGACAGGCGCGTCTCGATCACGGACATCGCCTATCTGAGCGGCTTCTCGAGCCAGAGCCACCTCACCACCACGATGAAGAAATATCGCGACGCCACCCCACAGCAGGTGCGGGCAAGGCATGTTCGGTCGCGGTCCGGATAGGGAAACTAATTTAGCAGTATGGAAATTAAGCGGATCTCTTATAAAGATTCGGCTAAAGTAATTTACTGTTAACCTCCAGAAAACCTGCGGTATATTTTCAGATAAACAGCAATTTATTGGAATACGAAGCCCCTGAAAACGTGTCTTTTTGCAGCAAATCCGGTATTCGGATTCTAAGCTGGCCGAGGGGACATGAGCGACGAGACGGCGATTCGCCGGAGCCTTTCCGAGGAGATCGGTTACTGGCTGGAGTCGGCATCGCGGACGCTTGAGAAGCGCTATGGAAATGGCGTGCCCCTCGCCAAGCAGGACATGCTGCTGGCCCATTATCTTTATGGCCTCACGGCTGTCGTTCACGCGCATGACGCGCCTGCCGTCCATCTGGCGGCGGTGCGGTCCTATCTCGAGCGGCTGATCCCAACGGAGCGGGTTGCGGCGGCGCTTCAGGCTGTGCCCGAGGCGGGTGACGCCTGGCTTGAAAACACGCTCGATCGCGTCGAGGCGATCGGGGAAAAACAGGGCCACGCGCTGCTGGTGCGCAGCGCCGATATCGTCATCCCATTTTCGAGCAGACACGCTTTGGCGGCAGGATCGGCGGAACCTGCCGTGATCGAGCGCGACCCACCAAAGGAGGCATTCTCGCAATGAACTTCAGGCAGGAACGTATCAGTCAGCGCGGATCGGCCCGATTTGCAGGCAATTGGATTTCCAGCGCCGGCGACAGCCGCTCGCTCCGGCGCCGCCTGATGGCGGCGCTGCGCAACGCGCATCGCGTGCTTGGCATTCAGCGCAGGGGGCTGGGGCTTGGCACGCTCGGCGGTGGCAGGATTCTGGCGGCGGCGCTGGGTGCAATTGCATTCGGTGGCATCGCCACGCCGGCATCGGCACAGGTTTTCGGCGGCGGCGGCACGGCAAACGGTGTGCGCGGTATCGCGTTTGGATCTGGAGCCGTGCAAAACGGAGCCGATTCCATCGCCGAGGGTACCAATGCCAGCGCGGGCAGCCAGAATGCCGTCGCGATCGGCTTCCAGTCGATCGCCTCGCAGATCAACTCCATCTATCTCGGCTCGCGGACTGCTGCGGGAACGGGTGCCACTGCCACGAGCGCCATCGGCATCGGCACGGATGTCACGGCATCTCAGGCCGACGCAATTGCCATGGGACGTTCGTCCGTGTCGTCGGCACAATATGCGATCGCCATCGGTCTGAATGCGCGAGCTACGGGTACCGGCGGCGCGATCGCGTTGGGTCAAGGCACTGTCTCGAGCGGCGTCAATTCGGTCGCGCTCGGTGTAACCGCCAATGCCACTGGGGCTGGCGCAAACGCCTTGGGCACCTTCTCCCTTGCTTCTGGGGGGAACTCCACTGCCCTCGGCACCAGTTCCACGGCCAGCAACAACTATGCGACAGCCGCGGGCTGGGGATCTGTCGCCAGCGGCGCCAACTCCACTGCCGTCGGGCGTGAGGCCGCTGCCAGCGGCATAAACGCTTCTGCATTCGGGGAAGGGGCAAAAGCGGTAGCAGACAATTCTCTCGCTGCCGGCGTCAGCGCCAACGCAGGCGGAGTCGGCAGTACCGCGCTCGGCATCGGCACCTCGGCCGGCGGCGCCAGTTCGGCAGCCGTGGGCTTCCAGGCCCAGGCAGCCGGCACCAATGCAATCGCCGTTGGCCCCCAGGCAAATGCATCGGCGTCAAACTCGGCAGCGTTCGGCAACGTTGCCACGGCTTCGGGTCAGTTCGCGCTGGCTCTGGGCAATTCGGCCGTGTCGAGCGGCGTCGGCTCGGTCGCGGCTGGTTCTGGAGCCCAGGCGACGGACGTCTCCACCACCGCGATCGGCAACAACGCAGCGGCGATAGCCGCCAACGCAAGTGCCCTGGGATTGGGCGCCACTGCGAGCGGTGTAGACGGCACGGCGGTCGGCAGGCAAGCCACTGCGAGCGCTCAATCGGCCATCGCCATAGGCACCAGCTCCGCTGCGAGCGCCGCCGCCAGCACGGCAGTTGGCAACACGGCCGTCGCCAGCGGCATAAACTCCTCCTCATTCGGATCTGGATCCAAGGCGGCAGGAGACAACTCTCTTGCCGCCGGCGTCAGCGCCAGCGCCGGCGGGCTAGCCAGCACCGCACTCGGCATCGGTTCCAATGCGTCGGCGCAGAGCGCCATCGCCGTCGGCAACAATGCCAAGGCCGATTCCGCCGAGGCGGTTGCCATGGGCACCAATGCGGTCGCAACCGGTGGCAAAGCGGTCTCGATCGGCTCTGGCAACACCGCCTTTGGCGACGGCGCGGTCTCGATCGGCGATCCGAGCTATGCCAGCGGCACCGGCGCCTTCACCGGCGGTGCCAACAACATCGCCAACAGCGACGGCACGGCGAGCGCCACCGCCGCCAACCAGGCCGCCGGCGCAGTGGCGATCGGCAACAACAACAAGGCGATCGGGCAAGGCTCCGTGGCGCTGGGCAACGGCTCTACCGCGGGCGCCGCCGGCCTCGCCGGCAATATCGCCCTGGGCGACGGCGCGACCGCGGCGGCGAAGTCCGGCGATGTCGCCCTGGGCTCCGGCTCGGTGACCGTCGCGGCGGTCGGCACGAGCGGCACGACGATCGGCGGGACGGCCTACAGTTTCGCCGGAACGGCTCCGACATCGACCGTCAGCATCGGCGCTCCGGGCGCGGAGCGGACCCTCACCAATCTCGCGGCGGGCCGGCTCAGCAACGCCTCGACCGACGCGATCAACGGGTCGCAGCTTTTCGCGACCAATCAGCAGGTGACGCAGAACACGACCGATATCGCCAACATCGGAAATACGATCACCGACATCAACACCGGCGCCGGCATCAAATATTTCCACGCCAATTCGACGCTGCCCGATTCCCAGGCTCTGGGGACGGATTCGGTCGCGATCGGCCCGAATGCCGTCGCCAACAATGCGGGCGACGTGGCAATCGGCCTGAACTCCGTATCCGGCACCACGACCGTGGTCGGCGGCACGACGATCGGCGGTGTGAACTATACCTTCGCCGGCGGAACGCCGGCCGGCGCGTTCTCGGTCGGCTCGGTTGGTGCTGAACGCCAGATCCAGAACGTTGCGGCCGGGCGGTTGAGCAACTCCTCGACCGACGCGGTCAACGGCTCGCAGCTGTTCGCGACAAACCAACAGGTGACGCAGAACACAACTGATATCGCGGCCAACACCGCCGACATCACCAATCTCGGCAACACGATCACCAACATCAACACCGGTGCCGGCATCAAGTATTTCCACGCCAATTCGACGCTCGCCGATTCTCAGGCGCTGGGGACGGACTCCGTCGCGATTGGCCCGAATGCCATCGCGAACAACGCCGGCGACGTGGCTATCGGCTTGAATTCGGTATCGGGCGCTACGACCAATGTCGGAGGCACGACGATCGGCGGCGTCAACTACACCTTCGCTGGCGGAACGCCGGCCGGCGCATTCTCGGTCGGTTCGGTGGGCGCGGAGCGCCAGATCCAGAACGTCGCGGCCGGGCGGTTGAGCAACTCCTCGACCGACGCGGTCAACGGCTCGCAGCTGTTCGCGACCAACCAGCAGGTGACGCAGAACACGACCGATATCGCGGCCAACACCGCCGACATCGCCGCCAACACTGCCGACATCACCACGCTCGGCAACACCATCAACAATTTTGCCGGCGACACCTCGACTGCCTACACG